>JAKLEY010000073.1 GCA_022711455.1 Candidatus Cloacimonadota bacterium | reverse complement strand
ATCCGCGAATTCGTCACCATCAACCGCTCCAACCAGATGGAAGAAGACACCGTTGTGGGCTCAAATAATCTGCTGATGGAATATGTGCACGTGGCACACAACTGCCAGATCGGATCCTTCTGCGTGATCGCCAATGCGGTCCAGATGGCCGGGCACCTGCATATTCAGGATAATGCCACCATCGGAGGCCAAACGGCCATTCATCAATTCGTGCACATTGGAACCCATGCCTTTGTGGGAGGCGCTTCCGCGATCAAGAAAGATATCGCGCCTTACACCCGCGGACAGGGAAATCCTTACAAGACCGTGGGGCTGAACAGTGTTGGCCTGGTACGCAAAGGCTTTTCAAACGAGAGCGTTGCAAAAATCAAAGCAATCTATAACCTCTTTTACCGCAGCGGCTTGAATACTTCTCAAGCCTTGGCTGAAGCGGAGAAAATGGGCGATCTGAGTCCCGAGCAAATGACCTTTATCGAATTCGTCCGCAATGCCGACCGGGGGCTGTCCGATTGATGCCATGAAACTGTGGCGAATCACTATCCTCTGCCTTGTGCTCCTCGCGTTGTTGACAGGGGCAGAAGCCAAGACAGAGCCCCGGGTCTATCGTGCAGTGGCATACTCAGCCCTGCTGCCCGGAGGGGGGCAAATCTACAATCAGCAATACATTAAGGCCGGAGTTGTGATCGGAATTCAGGGTTTTCTGATCGGATCCGCGATCTATCATGATGGGAAAAGAGATGATTATAAAGCCCTGGCAGAGAGTAGCATTGACCCTCTCGAAGCTCAGCAGTATCTTTATCTGAGCAAGGACTATCGGAACAAACTGCGTAGTGATTACTGGTGGATGGGCATCACAGCAGCGTTGTCCATGATCGATGCCTATGTGGATGCTCACCTCTGGGATTATGATGCCCAGCGGGAGAGGATTCGCCTGAAGTTTGAGGATAGCAAGCTCCAGCTGCAGATCCCTTTCTGATAAGAAGCCCTCATGCCGCGCTACATCATATCTTCCGCCCTCTTGGTGATAGCCTGTCTGCTCTCCGGGATAAGCACCGTCGAATTTGAAAAGAAGATCTGGGAGCTCACCAATCGCGAACGCAGGGCGAACGGTCTATCAGCCTTGCAATACTACCAACCGCTCTCCGAACTTGCGCGCAGGCAGAGCGATAACATGCGGCGTCACAAGTTCTTTGACCATAAGGATCAGGAAGGCTTGACCGTGGGTGGACGTCAGGAAAAGTATCTGCCCCGTTTGAAAATCAATTCTATCGGTGAAAATCTTGCCTACCTGTCCAATTCTGAAAAGCGTTTTACCCCTCAGGAGATCGTGCAGGGCTGGATGGAATCACCGGGTCACAGAGCCAATATCCTCTCACCCGATTTTACTCATCTGGGAGTGGGGGTGGTCACCAAGGGCGATAAACTCTGGGCAACTCAGAACTTTGCCAGTCCTCTGGTCATGATCCGGCACAAGCTTCCGCTTTCCAGCTCCATGAAAGGGGTCAAGCTCTCCTTTGAGTACCTTTCGGCCAAACCCAGAAAAGGTTTCGCCGCCACGATCTTCTATCCTGATCCCAATTTCAAATTCTATCTGGATAAGACGCATTATCAAAAGGGCAGCCAGCCGCAGCAGCTTGTTTGGCAGGAAGGAACGCGGTTCACCGTCGACGTCCCATTTGTGGCAGGAAAGGGGAAATACAAAGTCTTTTTCGGCTGGGATGGGTCGTATATTAATGATGGGTTTGAGGTCAGATCGAGGTAGTGTCGCATTCCAATGCGACAACATGTCTGAGTTTTGATTTGGTTCGGATTGGCATCCAAACCTACATTCGACCTATAACTTCACACATTTATCACCACAAAGACCGGGCAGTGATCCGAGCCCATGATATCCTGTCTGATCCCTGCTGTGATCACTCTTTCCAGCTGTTCTTCCTGCACAAAGAAATAATCGATTCTCCAGCCCACATTCCGGGGTCGGGCAGCTGTGCGATAGCTCCACCAGGAATATTGTTCGGGATCCGGATTGAACTTGCGGAAGGTATCGACCCAGCCGGCTTCCACAATCCTGTCGACCCAGGCACGTTCAATCGGCAAAAAGCCTGAGATCTTGGAGTTCTCTTTGGGATTGGAGAGGTCGATCTCCTTATGCGCGGTGTTGACGTCTCCGCTCACTAAGACCATTTTACCAGTGGCGCGCTTGCTCTGCATCACCTCCAGAGCTTTGTCATAGAAACGCAGTTTATATGCCAAACGCTCGTCATTCATTGCTCCGTTTGGGAAGTAGATTGTGAACAGTATGAACTTTTCATATTCGGCAATGATGATCCGTCCCTCGTTGTCGAATTCAGGAATCCCAAATCCGTATTCCACCGAGAGGGGAGAGGCTTTGGTCAGCAGAGCGGTGCCGGAATATCCTTTCCGCTCTGCGTGGGACCAAAACTTGTTGTATTCAGAGAGCTGCTCCAGTTCAGAGGGGATCTGATGATCCTGCAGCTTGGTTTCCTGCAGACCGATGATATCCGGCTTTTCGGTTTGCAGAGTGCCGATAAAATCCTTGTTCAGAATGGCACGCACGCCATTCACGTTCCAGCTCCAGATCTCTATCTTCATAATTTAGAAGAGGTTGTAGCTGAATCCCAGCCCCATGGTTTCCTTGAACTGCAGTTCCGCGATCTGTTCCTTTTCATAAATCGTCTGCAGATACAGATTCAATGAAACAGCCTTGTAGAGCTTGAAACTTACGGTATTTTCCCAATTCAGATCGGGGGATTTCCATTCTTCATGCAGATAATCGTCACTCTTGCTGTTGAAGAGAGCCTGGTAGATCCGTAACTTGCTGTTAAAAGATACGTTTGCGGGAGCAAAGATGTTTTTGTATTCCGTCACGGATTCAATACCGCCGTCGATAGTAGTCACGTTTTCCCGGTTGTCCGGAAGGCTCATCAACACGTCCCGATTGAGGTTTTCACGAACCGCGAAGCCTAATCGCGAGGACAGCACCTCGTTTCCGTTCTCAATGAAATTTCTGGTCACACCGGCGGATTCAGTGAATAACATTGGGTTGATCAGCCGGGTCAGGCTGGGATCCGAAAGGTCGATGAACTGGCTTTCCATACGCACAGCGGCAAATGGATTCACGAAGGCTTTCATCGTCATCTTGACCAAAGCTTCAGCATCGATCTTGTCTGTTGATTTTACAGGCTTTGCCCAATAGTTGTCGCCGGCAGTGTTTTGAGCCTGTTGATGAGTCTGTCCGAAGGCCAGCTTGAGGCTGTTGATATTGTAAAAGAGGGGGGAGAGTGCTTTTTCCGCGCTCAGATTTGAGCCTGCAACCCAGGTGATGCTGCCCTTTTCTGTGCCTGCCCAAGTGTTGCTGTAGGCATTTTGGGTGAGATTCAGGTTGAAATCCCCTTTCAGGGTCCAGGTCTGGGCGTTCAGACTGAGGGCTGCCAGCAGCACCAGGATCAGAACTGAATAGTGTTTTTTCATGCTGTACTCCTTTTTTTGGTTTACTACTGCTAATGTTTCAAGATATTATAGTCCGGACTTCCCTGTTCTGCAAGATTATATCTGTCAAAGGTGCTTGCCTGAGCGCGGGGAGTGATTATTTTGGTTACAGAACGATCTCAAATTCTGGGAGTAAGTGATGAAAACCAAGAGACTGTATTTAGTTCTTATAGCTATTATTCTGGTTCTCACCGGAGCCTGCAAACTGACCCTGCGTCATGAGATCTGGCTGGATGATGAGAGCAGCGGAAGCGTAGAGATCTCGGCAGAAGCTGAGTGGGACAGAGAGCCCGGCTCCCCTCCGGATTCGTCCATGACTGAGGAAAACCCCTTACAGGATTATGTGGACTTCGCTGAAGAGTTTATGGATCTGGAGATTGTGGATAGTTCGATCGAAGACCTTTCCACCGACTACACTTATCGCTATCTCTACACCATAAAAGCAGATTTTGGTGATTTTGAAGAGCTGGGATACTGGCTTGGGGTAAAGGATGAAGCCGGGATCGAGCAGGAATTTGCCGAGGATGGAACTGTGATCAGGATCTATCCCGCCAGAAACGAAATGCTCAGCATGGGCCGTCTGGAAGATGAACTCGATGATCTGGAGTATATCAATATCTACTCCGAGTACTCAGTTCATACCCCCCGCCCCATGCTCTATGCCACTGACGCGGATTGGCTCTCTGAAGACAAGAAATCCGCAAGCTGGGAGGATACTATCGACTACGACTTCTATACCAGTGAGGAGATCGTCTACGAGCTGAAGTATTAGAGTGATGAGTGATGAGTGATGAGTAATGAGTGATGAGTGATGAAAAAGGCTCACTCGATGTCAGAGCACATGCGTCAGCTTAATTCTTAATTCTTAATTACTAAAGTATGCTCTTGATCCAAAGCGGGATCATGATCTCATGATGACCTATGAAATAGAATCCCTTTCCTCCGGTCTCGACCGGTCTGCGCGCCACGTTTTCCAAAGCCCGGTATTGCATGTTCATATCAAACACGGCTGTGGTGAAATTCTTGACGGATTTGCTGAGGTTGCGAGCGACTGTGAGTGCTTTCAGAAAGACTTCCGGAACCACCACCGCAGAACCGAGATCCACAAAAACCCCGCCTTCATCGAGAGCCATCAGTTGGTTGACCAGGATCCGGAAATCACGCAGGGAACAATCTCCGATCGCCTTTCCATCCGCGCAGGGAGTCTGATGCACGATGTCCGTGCCCAGTCCAACGTGCACAGTGACCGGGATATTATGTTTGTAAGCCATTGCCAGTAGTGAGTTTTCCGGGTTTGGAGCGGTCTCCAGGATAGTTTTGCCCAAGGCTTCACCATAGCCCAGCTCTTGATTTGAGGCTTCCGTGATCACGCTGTTGATGCCGTGTGTGGTCTCGAAAACCATGCCAAAGCTTCCATCTGCCAAGCTTTTGGAGACGTCTTCCGAGGTCTTGCCATAAAAGGCCAACTCCCAATCGTGGATCGAAACAGAACCGTTGATCACGAAGCAGGAGACAGCTCCGGCTTCCATCAGCTCGATCAGCAGAGGCGCGAGCCCGGTCTTGATCACGTGACCGCCAAGCCCGATAATGATTGGTTTCTTAAGCTGGATAGCCGTACTGCAACGAGCGATAAACTCCTTGAAATCAGCGGCTTTGAGGATATCCGGAAGGCAATCCAGCAGGGCTGAAGTGTCCATCTTGCCCGGTTTGGCAAAGGCGGAAGGCTCCACCTTGCTGGCTCTGTCTTTCACACTGTAAACGTCGATCTGAAAGAGGTCGGCTTCCTTGTAACGGCTCATATTCTTCCTTGTATCTGTATGATCTTGTTTTAACCGCACGCTTAGATCGCGCGCACTACGGGCTTCCCCAAATAGCGGTCCCGCTCGCTGAAGATGCAGCCACAATATTTCTGGCGATACATGCCTTCAGCTTTGGAGAGTTCGATGCCTCTGTTCCAGAGCGGGCGGAAATCTTCATAGTAGAACCTGATCTGATAGATGTCTGCCAGCTCTTCCGCGATGCTCACTATCAGCTCATGCTTTTGGTAACGGCTGTAGAGCAGAGTGGTGCTAAAAGCATCGAATCTGAGTTCTTTAGCAGTTTTGGCAGTGGCTTCCAGACGGTGCCGGTAACAGTAATCACACCTGTTTTCTATATCCGGAGCCGCGTTCAGGATGAAAGTGTCCAGGTCGTAAACGTCATGTTCGATCAGTTGCAGACCTTGTGAGCCCGCATAGGACCTGAGGGTCTCCAGCCTTTGTTTATACTCGGTGTAGGGATGGATGTTGAGGTTAAACCAGAAAGCGGTTACCTGCGTTCCGCTTTCCGTAAGCTTTTGGTAAGGCGCGATCAGGCAGGGCGCGCAACAAGTGTGAAGGAGTAGTTTAGCTCCGGACATGATGAGGCATTTCAGGAGGAAGCTCGAGCGACATTTCCACCAGTCCTGCCACCTCGCCATCCAGAAACCAGGCTTCCTGATAGATAAGCTTGCGAACGCCTTTCTTTTCAATGGTGTAGGCATTTGCTTTGCCGGTTTCCAGCAGATGGCGGATCATCACGTTACAGTGCTCCGGATGAACATCATACAAACTCTTGCCGATCAGTTCTTTACCTCCATAGGAGGCAAAGGTTGCAACAGACTTGTCATTCATCTCAGTGATGATCGCATCCCTGTCACAGACTGTGATGGCGACGTTGAACTCCTTGATCCACTCGTTCATTTAGAATTCTTTGAGCAGATTGGCAGCGACGATGCCACGTTGGATCTGGTTGGTTCCCTCATAAATCTGCAGGATCTTGGCATCACGCATCATCTTTTCCACAGGGTATTCCTTCATATAGCCATATCCACCCAGGATTTGAACGGCATCCGTGGTCACTTTCATGGCAACATCGGAAGCGAAGTATTTGCACATGGCGCTTTCCTTGGAATAATTCTTGGAGCCGCTGTCCACCATGCGGGCGGTCTGCATCACCAAAGCCCTGGCAGCTTCGACCTGAGTCGCCATGTCGGCCAGCATGAACTGGACTCCCTGAAAACTGGAGATGGGCTTGCCAAATTGTTGGCGTTCGCGGGAATATTTGACGGCTGCTTCCAAAGCTCCACGGGCGATCCCAACAGCCTGCGCGCCGACCATGGGACGTGATTTGTCAAAGACTTTCATGGCTGTGATAAAACCTGTGCCTTCGCGTCCGATCAGGTTTGCGGCAGGAATTCTGCAATCTTCAAAGATCAGCTCACGGGTGGCGGAGGCTCTGATCCCCATCTTGTTCTCTTTCTTGCCAAAGCTGAATCCGGGTGTGCCTTTCTCAACGATGAAGCAGGAGCAGCCACGCGCGCCTTTGTTTTTGTCTGTCATTGCAAAGACGGTGTAGATCCCGGCTTCTCCGCCGTTGGTGATCCACTGCTTGGTGCCATTGATGATGTAGTCATCTCCTTCCTTACGGGCAGTGGTTTCAATGGCTCCGGCGTCTGAACCGGCATTGGCTTCAGTGAGCGCAAACGCTGCAAGCTGCTCTCCGGACGCGATCTGGGAAAGGTATTTCTGCTTTTGCTCTTCGGAACCGGAAATGAGGATGGGATACATTCCCAGACCCGTGGCTCCAAAAGCCAGCGCTATTCCTGCGTCCACTGCGCAAAGCTCTTCGGTGACCACAGCAAGATCAACCACTCTGCCACTGATTCCGTCGTACTCTTCAGGGATCAGAATGGCAAAAAGATCGCTCTGTTTCATAATCTCCACGATGTCCCAGGGGAAAATACCCTCTTCATCGTACTTTTCGGATAGGGGTTTCATCTTTTCCAATGCTATGCGGCGGGCGATATCCCGCATTTCAATCTGGTCGTCAGTTAAGAAGTAATCCATTATAAACTCCTGATAATTAAATTAGTTAGCTAAAGCTCAAGGCTTCCGGGACACGGCTCTGCTGTCAAGCAAATTCGTGAAAAACTCCTCCGGAAAGAAAAAATAAAGTGTTCGGGATCAGAGCCACTTGGCTCTTATTTTCTCCAGGCTGCCATCGGCTTTGATCTGATCAAAAGCCTTGGTCCAGGCTTCCACAACCTTGGAATCTGTGCCCTTGGAGATCGCAATGTAATAGTTTGAGCTCATGATCTCAAAGACAGGAATGAAATCCGTTGCAACATAGCCGGTGTCTTCAGCGATCTGCCGGAACGTGATCTCAGAGAAAGCACTCATCTCCACCCTGCCGGATACCAGCTGTTTGATGCTGTCCGATGGCTTTACGGAGCTGACCAGATTGTCAAAACCCTTGCTCTTGAGATACTGCTCCGAAAACCAGTTGGTGGTGGTTGCTATTGCCTTTATCGATTTGGCCTGTTCCAGATCTTGCAGCTCGATCGGTCTGGATTTATAAGCATAAAAATAGGTTTTATTCTCACCTAAGGGGCCGATCCAATGCACCAGATTCTCACGCTCAGGAGTTCGCTCCATGGTGAATAAAACTATGTTCGGTTCACTGATGGCTCTTCGATAGGCCTCATCCCAATCCACTAAGCTGGGTTTATAGCTGGTCTTTAATCTGGCCTGGATCGCTGCCACCACATCAGCCCCGTAACCTGAGACAGTATTACCAGCCGCAAAAGACAAGGGTGGGTAATCCTCAGTGAGAATTGTGAGGGGAATCTGTTTCCTGCCACACGAGACCAAGGCCGCAACCAAAACACAAAATACGATCAAGAGCGCTCTTTTCATATTAACTCCAGTGACTTAGGATCTTTGAACAGAGTTTGGCGGTCTTCACGGCTTTGTCAACACTTATTTCCAAATCAGAATAGTTTCAGGTTTCAGATTGAGGAAAAAACGCCACTCCTTCCGGAATGGCGTTTTCAATCTGTCTTTAAACGAGGTGCTTAGAAACCGAACCAGGGACCGATCGAGAAATTGAAGCCCTGGAAATTGGTATTGGGAGAATTGGCGACGTCATACATTTCGGAATTCCCGGCTTGCAGCTTCCAGCCTTCTCCTCCATTGTAACCATAGGAGTAGCCGGCTTCCGCGCGGATCGAGAACCAGGATAACAGGGGATAGATGAGTTCCGCTCTGGGTTGGATCAGAGCATAACTGCGGCTGAGCTTGAGATTGGTGTTATCACCTGAGGCGAGGTCTGTCCAGTCATAATCTCCATTTGTGTTGGTGATCTCAACCAAGTGATCTCCCACCCCGAGCATCACACCAACTGAACCCACCAGCTTACCAAAGAGCGGGAAGCGTTTGTCAACCGTCACTCCAGCCATGGAATTACTGTAACGGAGCCAGGTGTGATAGGTGGGGTCGGAGGGGTTGACGACTTTCTTTTCGGTGGTATAGGACACGCCCTGACCTCCGATGAAGAAGCCTTTACCAACGTTGCCTTTACCCACGCCGCCCTGCATCAGGAATCCGTTGTCATCCAGCTTGCGGAATCCGAGATCGATCATCAGGTCGTTAATATCCGTGAGGTCAGTGCTAAACCATTGCGGCATCCAGCCTCCACCTCCGTAACCAACGGATTTCCCCCTGTTGAAGCGGACTTGCTTCTCGATCTTGACATCCATGTCAGAAGAGTCACGGGTTCCCAGAGTGACGGGCAGAGCCAGGCTTTCACCATCGCGCCAGACACTAAGGTAAACCAATTGCCCGGGCTCAAGCTCGTTTGCTATCTCCAGGAAGCCGTCCTTATTCATCACTTCGCTGTCGTCCACACCCATGATGATGTCATTGGCTTGAAGACCACCTTCTTCAGCGGGAGAGCCGGGTACGACGGTCTCGATGATGCAGCCGATCCCATAGGGGTAGCTCAGTTCATCTGCTTTATCGGAATCAAAATCTGCGATCATGACTCCAAAATAGCCGGAACTGGGCATCTTAGCTGTCATTTTCATCTCATATTCTTCTGTGTTGCCGGCAGCGAACAGGCTCGCTGCTCCCAAGGCCAAAATTGCTAAAACTAATGTAATGCTCTTGTGTATGTTCATCTTAGTGAACCTCCAGTATAGTCTTTAATGAGGACAGAGCCAAGAATTCGGCTGCCCTGTCAACAATAATCTCGCTCGGTTTTCAGGTTTGGCAAATAAATAATTGGCTCTTTATCAACAAAAGACTTGCCAAGGAATGTATCTTGCAACAAATAGGCTCATAATATTGACGATGGGAAGACCCGATGAAAAAGCTACCAATCTTCTGTCTACTGCTGATTTCCCTGCTGGGAAGCCTGACTGCAAATACAAGTTTTCTGGCTCTGAAGAGTCAGGTTCTGGTGCAAAACACCAGTGCCCGCAACCTCACTGAAGCTATTCGCGCTCTGGATTCAGACGGAGCTGAGATCTACTACTACAACGAGTATTATATTGTGGCCAAACTGCAGACTGATCCGGGTTCTATCCTCCGCCGGGGAGATGGCAGGATCCTTGCAACAGATCCAAACCAGAAACTGTATTTGATCACCAAACTCGGCTCTGATCAGGATTCCGCCCTTTCTTCCTTTGATGTAATACTCGATCTGGAAACTTCCCTCCTGATCCAGAGCAGATTTGACGAAGTCTCCCTTCGGGCTTTGCTTCCCCATCCTTTCGTGGTCTTGGATCAGGCAATGAAAATCACCCCCGCGCAAAGGCTTTCTCTTTCCATGGCTGAAACCCGAACTACCATTGAACAGCTCACCTCTCTGGTCTCCGCGGACAGCGTTCAGACCT
>JAKLEY010000072.1 GCA_022711455.1 Candidatus Cloacimonadota bacterium | reverse complement strand
ATGATAATCGGCATACCAGTTTGCTACCTGATAGAGTTCAGCGGCTGCCTGAGCCTTTTCGGGAATAATATCCGCGCAAGCTACAAAATCCGCCTCCGGGATCTGGGCGATGGCTTCAAAGTGGTTCTTGGAGATTCGGCCGCAACCGATGATCCCCAGCCTGATTTTCTTCATTTAAATCTCCTGATCTCTTGCATTTGTATATATCTGTAATCTTGTGTTCAGCGTATAGAATCCACTCTCGCGATTAAGTCCAGACTGTAAAGTAAAATTTTTACTTATCAAGAAATCTGCTGTTGATCTCATGCACCAGTTCCCGTGCCAGGGCGCTGCGTTGATAGTGTTGCAGGACATATGCCCTGCCCTGTCCGCCAAGTTTATGAGCCAGTTCAGAATCTGCCATCAGCCGGCGCAGGGCTGTGGCAATAGTTCCGGGATCATTTTGCTCCACCAAAATCCCGGCTTGGGATTCGTTCATGACCTCCGCGGCCTCACCCTTGACTCCTGCTACCATGGGCAGTTTGAAGGCCATATAGTCAAACATTTTGACAGGAAGAGCACCGCTCATCACCTTGTTGTCTTTCAGAATGAAGATCCCGCAATCCGTTGCCGCAAGGATCTTCCCCATATTGGAGCGGGGCGTTGGATCCATGAAATCCACATTGGGCAGTTTCAGCTTTTGGGCTTTGTCGATCAATCCCGCTTTGGCAGGACCTCCGCCCACAAAGAGAAAGCGGATCTTTTCGTCCTGCATCAGCAGCGCGCAATCCAGAATTGGCTCCAATTGGTACGCCAGACCCATGTTTCCGGCAAAGACAGCGGTAAAAAGGTGCTCTTCTGAAAACGGCTGACGCTCCACATAGGAATCCAGGACATCCTGATCCACCCCGTTGAAACTCACTATTATCTTCCGCGGAGCCACTCCCTTTGCGGTTATAGCTCTCCCGATATAGCGGGTCGCGCCGACGACAAGGTCGCTGCGTTGATAGATCTGATTCTCCAGCCACAGGCTGAGGCGGATTAGCGCTGAAGACTTCAACTCGCCAAATTCAATGGCAGAATCCGGCCAGAGATCACGAACCTCAAAGACCACTTTCCTGCGGGGAAAGATCAGTTTGCTCAAGAGTCCGGTGAGAGCTGAAAACAAAGGTGGAGAGGTGATGTAGAGCAGATCATAGCGTGGTCTTTTGAGCAGCAGATAAGAGCAGGCAGAGATGGAAAAACTGAGATACATCAGAACGCGGGTGAGGAAGTTCTTTTTGGGGCTGGCGATCACCGGCAGGTGGATCACGGGGATGCCGTCCACGCTTTCATGACAAAGAAACCTTCCCTTATATGCCGGGAAGATCACACCCTGAGGGTGATTTGGCATCTCGGAGAGAATAGTGACCCTGTGTCCGGATTCCAGCATGGCTTTGGCAATGGCCTCGGTTCGATTGGTGGTGGCTCCGGTTTCAGGATGGTAATATTGGCTGATGTATAGAATTCTCACTTAGCTTAGAATCTCCTTGTAAAGCGCTTTCAGGATCTCTGCCTGAGTGCTCCAGTTGAGGTCTGTAACAATGCCCTCCCTTCCGCGCAGCCCCATCTGCTGAGCCCGCAAAGGGTCTTCCAGCAGTTCTTTGATGGCGCTCGCGATCAGCCCCGGATGCAGAGGATCCACGCAAATTCCGCAATCGTAGCGGTCCACGATCTGGCGCCACTGCTCAAAATCGCTGGCTATCACAGGCATGGCAGCGCTCATATATTCAAACATCTTGATGGGAAGGGAATCCAGATAATTCTCGTTGGGCAAGAGGGTAACCATGCCGACCGATGATTCGGAGAGCACTCCGGCGATCCCCTGGCGGTCTTGAAAGCCTCTGTAATCCACCTTGATCCAGCCGGGATGAGCTCTGGCTTCGGATTCCAGAGCTTTCGGTTCAAAGGCCCCTGCCAGGATCAGCTTCACATCGAGATCAACAATCGCATCAAGCAACTGCATGATTCCCCTGATCTTTGTGATCCCCCCCACGTAGCAGATTGTTTTGGGCTGACGCTTGCTGCTGTCTATCAGCTCCAGCTCTTCCAAAATCGGGTAGTTGTGGACAGTTCTGACCAAGCGGTGATAATGTTTAAAACGTGCTTCTTTGTTTCGGTCCGCGGTGACAATTGCAGTCATCATGGGGCTGAAGAGACTCTCCAGAGTTCTCACCCCGGCAGCCATGATCTGGCGTAAAGATATGTGGATATAGTGTTTACCCATGATCTGCAGAGGAAGATTATCATGGACGTCATAGATCACACTTTTGCCCATGCAGCGCAGAACGAGCGCGCAAAAGATCAGTTCCGCGTCGTGAAAATGGTAGACTCTGGCATCGACCCGAATGGCCTTGAAGAGTATCTGTAGCGGTGACAGCAACATGCGGATGAGGCGTGCGCTGTGCATTGGCAAACCGTGAATTGTGATTCCGTTCCAGAGCTCATCGGCCAAGCCATCCGCAATGATCAGATGCGTGTCATAGCCGGCTTGGGCAAGGCTCTTGCATTCTTTGTGCACGATCCGGACGTCAACGCGTTGATGCACAGTGCTGAGGTGGCATATCTTTACCATAAGATCTGTTCCCATATATGTTTACAGGCTTCCATCAGGTTTGGCCGCAAATTCAGTTTCCACCAGCGGGGATGAGTGAGCAGGAGAAAGGAGCGCCTCTCCGCGATCAGATTCTGAGGATGAAACGGATGAAACAGGATCGGGTAGGCTTTATCCGAGACGTGGAGACCGTAGGCAGCTCTCAGATCCTCATCATAGGCCTCATAATCCAATCCCAGCTGTTCACGGAATGAATTGTCCGCCAGCAGGGGTCTGTTCGTGAGGTCCAGTTTGATATTGGCAAAATCGCCATGCGAAGCGGAACCGGCCAGAGGCAATCCTGATATTTTTCTCAGTCTCTTCAGATTCTCCGAAAAGGAGGCTCTGATTCCCGGAAGCTTAGCCATGATAGCTTCAGGGTCTTTCAAATGCAGGCGTTTGGCCTCGGTAGCGATCTCCTCATAATGATAACCGATCTCGTGACCAAGAGCCGCTATCTCTTTGATCAGGTTGACTTTCCATGTCGTCAGCCGGAAGTAGTAACTGGCCCGGAGCCCGAGCGCGTTCTCGATCCCGGCAATTCTGAGCGCTGTCTTGCAGTCACTGTCGATATCGTGTCTGAGGATCATAAACGGTTCTGCAATCGGGTGCTGGCCTCTCACTAATGCCGCAAACTGAGCCAGAGTATAAAAACTGTATCCCTGCGCCTGGGCTTGTTGCAGGAGTCTTTTGTAGTCTTGCATCTTATGAGGAGCCATCAGTATGTTCAGGACGGAATAGAAGGCTGCACAAAGGCTCTGATTCATAAACCGGTCACCTCATGATAGACTTGCGCGATCTGAAGACAAAGCACTCTGAGATCGTAGTTTCTGGAGCAGTAAGCCCTTATCTCCTGAGGGTCGAAGCTTTCCCAGCGGGCATTCAGTCGTTTGAAACCCTCATACAGCGCTTCCATTGATCCGGGTTCCACGAGTTCACCCACAGAGGGTGTAACTACAGATTCTGGACCTCCGGATCGTGTGCCTAATACAGGCATACCGGTTGCCATCGCTTCGATCAGCACCATGCCAAAACTCTCCTGGAGACTGGGCAGGATCAGCAGATCGTAATCCAAAAGTTTGCCGGGGATCTCATCGGGTGGAATAATTCCCTTGAAAGAGACCCTGTCTTTGATACCCAGGTCAGAGCTTAGTGCCGCAAGCTTCCCTTGATAGGAACCAATGCCGATCAGATCGAGCGATATGGGATAGCCTTCATCGATCAGCTTCTTCAGAGCGGGTAAGAGGAATTGCAGTCCCTTGGCAGGGATCAGGTTGCCGATGTATACAATCTTCCTCAGAGGCCTGAGCTCGCTTCTGAGCGGGAAAGTCTGAACATCCACACCGTTGTGGATGATGACATAGTCACCCAAAGCCGGCAAGACACTTTTCAGGGGTTTAGTCAGGCTCTGAGAAACCAGGATCACCTTGCTTGAGGCTTTATATGCTTTACTGATCTGCCTTTTGATGAAAGAATGCTTCAGATGAAACTCGATTCCGCTCTGATGCTCGGTGATGATATACGGGATCCTCAGGAGCCGCGCGATCAACCCTCCTGCCACTCCGTCCGGATAGACCCAGTTGCAATGGATAAGGTCGATTCGTTCTTCCCGGTGCAGACGCCTGACGACTTGAAACGTTGTCAGGAACTGCAGATAGCCCACCACAGGACGCAAAAGATTGCGTGGCAACAAAGGATAGCGGGGGTGAAAGACCGTCACCGTTCTTTTGTCAAGTTGCTCTATCCTGCGCCCCGGAACAGCGATTGAGCTTTTCCCGCGTCTGCGGTTGAGCAGATATGGCACCGGAGCCACCACCCTGATCTTGATCTCTGCAGGTAAGTATCTGATGATCTGGCGCACGAAAGCGCTGCGGTGAATTTCGACCGGATTGGGATAGCCCCTTCCGTAGATCACGACATTCAGCGTAGAGCCTCCCTGCTTTTGGGAAAGAGCAGCCCCAGCCAGTAGCCGGCACTGAGACTGAGAATGATGGCCAGAACTCCCCCGATCTGGAGAGGAGAGAGCAGTTCACTCAGAATGAAATAGGCCAGCAGCGAGGAGACCACCGGTTTGAGAAAGAAATACATGGAGGCCTGAGCGGCAGGCAGATTCTTCAGGCTTTCGAAGAACAGGATGTAGGCAAGGCCCGTCACAAACAACCCCAGATATGTTATACCCAGCATATTCGTCAGGTTCGTCTCGATTCCCATGCTCTGACCCCGCAGGATATTGACCAGGAATAGAACTGCTGCCCCTGAGAGGAAGGAAAAACTGTTGACCACCGGATTTCCGAATTCGCTCAAGAGCCGTTTGGCGAGCACTGTGTATAACCCAAAGGTGATTGCAGCACCCAGTGCCAAAGCTATACCAAGCCCCAAATCCCGGGAAGTGGCATTCAAATCAGATTCACCTGCAATGATCAAAATCAGTCCGATAAGCCCCAATCCAAGCCCCGCTAAGTGTTTCAGCCCCAGTTTCTCGCTCAGGAGGAGCCAGGCAAAGACGGTCACGAAGAGCGGATTGGACGCCACAATAATCGCTGAGAGCGAGGCTTTGCCCCAAAATACGGACCATTGTAAAAGCAGCATACTGATACAGACGTTCAGGATTCCCAGAACGGCTATTTTCAGTATGCTGCTTATATTGAGCTGAAGCTTGCGAATCACCATCTGTCTTAGCGCAAAGGGCAATATGACCGCTCCACCGATCAGGAAGCGCCAGGCTGCTATGGCATTGGGATTGACTCCACTGCCAAGAGCTTTACTTCCTACTTCAATGGTCGAAAACAGGCATATCGCGACCAGACAGTATAAGTGACTCCTCAAGATTCTGTTATTTCATCAGGATCATCTTTTTGGTAGAGCTGTATTTACCGGCATACATCTTGTAATAATACAATCCGCTGGCAACAGCGCTTCCGTTCTCATCCAGACCGTTCCAGGTGACGCTGTTCAGGCCTGCAGCCTTGTGGTCATCAACCAGAGTTTTGATCAATTGGCCCTTGGTGTTATAGATCGCCAGTTTGACCTGTCCGGCATCCTTGAGGTTATAGCGGATGGTGGTTTCAGGATTGAAGGGATTGGGATAATTGCCAAGGAGCTGGGTTCCCACAGGGACGACCACTTCATCATCATTAGCCACGGGCGGATCAAAGTCTGCCGCGAAGCGGGAAGTGGCCTGGGGAATGGCGTTGAACTGGTTAACGATCACGTTGATATCGATCGTGCCGGTAGGGATAGCCTGTGCTCCGGTCACATAATCCGCGTCGAAGAAACTGGTGCGGAATACGATTGTTCCCGTGCCGTCGATGAGGTCATAATTCTGACCGCTGGCAAAGGCACCGGTGGAGCCAAAATGGACGTCATTGATGCGAACCAGTTTGGATTGATGTTGTTCCAGGTTTCCGGTGATCTGCGCAATGGTCAGGGTCGGGATTTCGAGATAGGCATTGTGCACCGCGGCAGGACCGGGATCGGCCACTGGAACGAACTGCAGCATATTGGTGGTATAGCGGGAGAGGGTTCCGGTGATCCCGTTGATACCGTCCATGATGTTATAGGTGCTGGTGATGATGCTGTTATAATCATCAATCAGGATAGCGCCGGAATTATCCTGGATATACTTTTGATGACGGAAGTTTTGTTGGAAAGTGAGCACTGCCTGGCCGCCCAAACGATAGATGGTTGTTCCATCTGCAGACTGAGCCCGCAATTGACCGATATTGCTGACCACCAGCGGGAAGAGATAGGCCCCGGTGGCAACATAGCTGGGCTCGAATGTGGGAGCGTAAGCTATGGCTTTGAGCGTGGTGCTGGAGCTCAAGGGGATGGGAGCGGTGTAAACAGTGGATTGATTGGTGGGCGCGGTACCGTTGGTCGTGTAATAAATGGTGGCACCGGGAGTTGTGGAGCTGAGAACCACGTTCACCGGAGCGTTATAGACTCCGGCAGGAGGATTGAAGGTAGGGGTCGCAGCCTGCTGTCCACCGTTGGGATTGAAGGTGTGAGCACCAAGGTTATCGATGAAATCCTGAGGATGAACTATCCATTCAGAATTATCCAGATTAGTGCCAGCGCCAACGGTCCAATTCAGGTTGCCCTGAGTGATGGCGGGTTTGCGGATGAGAGTGTGGTTCAGAGTGGCGCCGACTGTTCCTGCCACGTCCCAGGCTGTTCCCGGATCGGTCAGATACACGCCGATAGCATCGATCTGAGTGTCACCGTGAAAAAGGCCCAGCGCGTCGTCACCGTTGTAATAGGTAACGGTCGAAGTCAGGTCTGAGACACCCAGGATCGTGGCATTGGCTGCTGCGTTTGCGATCACATAGACGTCGTTGTTGGCAAGCGTTCCGCTCAGAGTGATGGAATTGGTCGCGGACCATTCTCCCCCGTTGGAACCGAGCTTGACGGAATATTGGGACAGATCAACTGCAGCACCTGTGCCGTTGAAGATTTCGATTGCTTTGTTGTTTGAGCTGCCTTCCACGTATTCGGAGAAGAACAGATCTGCTGCCTGGGCAAAGATCACCAGGACCATGCCGAGCATCAGAATAGTTGTGACTGCTTTTTTTACCATTTTTTTACCTCACGTTTTCTAATATCATAAGCGCACAATACAAAAAAGATCCTGCCAGCAGGATACTATCGACCCGGTCCAGGATGCCTCCGTGACCGGGTATTAAATTAGACGAATCCTTGACGCCACAAAAGCGTTTGATCATAGATTCGGAAAGGTCACCCAATTGACCTATGATTCCGGCCGCAACAGCGATCAGAACCAAATGGCTCAAGGGGACGATCCGGAATCCCGACACCGATAATATAAACACTATCAGAGCAGGAGCAAGCGCCCCCGCAATGAATCCTTCGATCGACTTCCGGGGACTGATCGGAGTCACGTCCCGGTGTCTGCCAAAGCTCATTCCAACGAAGTAGGCGACGCTATCCACCACCCAGATCATCAAGATAAGCGTCAACAAAATATACTCATGCGGATAGTCAAGCCCAATTCTCACGATCAAGGCAGGAATGACACCCGTGTAAAATATGCCCCAGAAGGCCGCAAAACCGGAGACAAGATTGGAATTGTGTTTCCAGCGCCACATCTTGATCAGCAGCAGAGCCAGAAATACAATCCACATGATAACCGCGTCCAGGGAACGAATATAGACCAAGGCCAGATAGAGCGCGGCATTCACAGCCATCCACATGGGCGCGATCCGGATGTCTTGCCCGCGCAGCATCTGGAAAAACTCCAATGAGCCCAGAACCACCACCAGAAAGAACATCAGCACCAAAGCCAGACCACCCGTGTAGAGCGCCGCGACCAACATCGGAATGAAGATCACCGAGATCAGGACGCGCTTTGCCATTTCGCTCATGTCTGCTTCAGACCCCCGAACTTTCGCTTGCGCCCCTGGAAATCCAGCAGTGCCTTCACCATCTCCACTTTGTCAAAATCGGGCCATAGGGTTTCGGTGATATAGATCTCCGCATAGGCGCTCTGCCAGAGCAGAAAGTTTGATAAACGGTATTCCCCGCTTGTGCGGATGATCAGATCAGGATCAGGCTGGCCTTTGGTATACAGATATTGCGCAAAGCTCTCCGGATCGAGGCTGTCCAGCAATTCAGGTTTGTTCCCGGCTGCCTTGCAGAAAGCCCGGATCCCGTCCACGATCTCCTTTCTGCCTCCGTAATTGAAGGCGATATTGACCACCATCCCGGTGTTATTATGCGTTTTGGCAGCCACAGCCTTGATCTCACGCATATAATCCGGAGCCAGGCGTTCCTCGCTCCCGATGAACCGCACGTAGATATTCTGTTTGTTGAGCTCCGGGATCTCCTTGATCAGGCGTTCCTTGAGCATTTTGAGCAGACCCTGGACCTCATCTTCGGGACGATTCCAGTTCTCGGTCGAAAACGCGTAAAAGGTGAGGTAGCGCAGCTTCAGTTCGACTCCCAGTTCCACTACTTCGCGGATCGACTTTGCGCCCGCGGAATGACCGTAGAGCCTTGGCCGGCGCCGTTTTTGAGCCCAGCGTCCGTTGCCGTCCATGATGATCCCGATGTGGGCAGGAAGCCTGGCGGGATCGAGGTCTTTGGCTAAAAGCTGGTATTTTTTCACTTACGCTCGCTCGCCCGCAATTTGAGCCAGGCATAGATAAAGCCATCCAGATCGCCATTCATCACCTTTTCGGTGTTGCCGCTCTCGAAATTGCTGCGGTGATCCTTGACCATCTGATAGGGTTGGAAGACGTAGGAGCGGATCTGATTGCCCCAGCCGATCTCGGTTTTGCTGCTTTCGATGTCCTTTTTTTCCTTGTTACGCTGTTCCTCATAATACTGATACAAGCGTGATTTCAGAATGGCCATGGCTTTTTCTTTATTCTGGGTCTGGCTGCGTTCGTTTTGGCAGCTAACTACAATATTGGTAGGAAGATGCGTGATCCGAACCGCGGAATCGGTGGTGTTCACGTGCTGTCCCCCTGCTCCGCTGGCACGATAGGTGTCGATCTTGAGGTCTTTGGCTTCGATCTCGACCTCAATGTCATCATCAAATTCGGGGTAAACATAGACGGATGCAAAGGAAGTCTGCCGTTTGCCCTGGGCGTTAAAAGGTGAAATTCTCACCAAACGGTGGATCCCGATCTCCGCTTTGAGCAGTCCGTAGGCAAAATTGCCCGAGACTTCAGCAGTCACGCTTTTGAGCCCGGCTTCATCTCCAGATAGAGAATCGATCACGGTAAATTTGAATTTATTGGCTTCCGCCCAGCGGGAATACATCCGGTAAAGCATTTCAGCCCAATCCTGAGCCTCGGTGCCACCCGCTCCGGCATGGATGGTGAGCACGGCATCGTTGTGGTCATATTCCTCGTTCAGATAGCATTCGACCTCGGCTTTTTCCACAAAGATCTTGCTCTCCTCCAGATGCGCCACCGCTTCCGTGAACAGATGCTCGTTAAAATCCTCTTCCAGCAGCAGGGCATAGGTTTCCAGATCTTCTTTGAGGCTGTCCAGCGCCGCGATGTGAGAAATGGCTTCCCGCACCTGACTAAGCTGTTTGCTGATCTTTTTGGCCTGCGCCTGATCGTTCCAGAAACCCGGGGAATTCACCAAAGCTTCCAGCTCCCCGGCAGTTTTCTGTTCCTCCTCCAAATTGAGGAGTTTCCGGATCTCAAAGATCTGCTCGGCCAGCTCGTTCTGCTCTTTCTTGTAAACCGCGTATTCCATCTATGTTCCTTAGTATCAATAAAGTAATGAATTGTATCAAATACTCTGCCGGGCGTTTTACGTCAAGGATTTTCGCTTTTGCGGATTGAGGTCAGGCAGCTCCGGATCGAAAAACTCTTCCTTCCCTTCAGACCTCCCCCTGTCTGACCGCTATCTAACCGCTTGCTAACCGCTTTCAAACCGCTTCGGGAAGGGATATGACAGCGGAAAGAGAGGGTCATGCCGGGGAGAGGATCAAAAGGGACAAGGTCGCGTTGAGTTGATCTGGCTGATCAGCCAAAAAAAAGCGACCCCAAACTCTCGTCGGGATCGCTCTTGAAAAAAAAACTGGTCGGGATGACAGGATTTGAACCTGCGACCACCTGAACCCCATTCAGGTACGC
>JAKLEY010000071.1 GCA_022711455.1 Candidatus Cloacimonadota bacterium | reverse complement strand
TTGGGAAACGGATCCAACCAACTGATCTGGGAGAATGTCAGATATGGTACGCTGAGCAATTGCATATTGGAAGACCTCAGTATCATCTCCACGGATAAAATGCTCATCTCAAACGGAGTCACCTTGCGTGACGTGGTCAACAACACCAACATCCACAATAGTCAGGGAAACGACCGCAGCCTGATTCTGGAAGGCAGTTTCACAAACCTCGGAACGCTGCAACCTAACCCTACCGGCTACCAGCTGAGTGTGATCAGCTTTGGAAATCTGGTCAATCACGGAACCTTCAAACCGAGTTATATCACTTTCAGCGGGAGCGGAGACAGATTTATGAGCTGCGATCCGGAGCACCCCTTTAGCACCCACAACAACTTCTATATCGATTCCACGGTGGGGACCATTCATGCCGCTTCGGATCTTTACTTCAGCGATATCCACCAGATCAACGCAGGAGATTTTGATCTGCAGGAACCGGGCAGACTGGCGTTCAGCATCCATTTAAGCAATCTTTTGGTGCAATCCTGCACCTTCCTGGGGGGAACAGTCTCCAGCCTGTACGCCACCAATTTGGTAGCTTCGAACAGCAGTTTTCAGAGTCTGGATCTGAATGGATTGATCAGCTTCCGGAGCGGCTGCAGCCTCACGAACGTAATCAACCATGCCATCCTGCAAAACGATTCGAATAATAATTATACGCTTGCGGTCAACGGTAGTTTCCCCAACTACGGAACCTTACGTAACTACCCGTACAGCTACAACCTGACACTGGATGTCTATGGCAACATCCAGAACTATGGAACCTGGACTAACCACACCACGAATCTGGCTTCGACCTCCCTGCAGAGCATCTGTTTTCCCCAAACCAATCCCTGCCAGACCTCCTATTTGAACGATACGGTGCTGGGCTCGGCAGTTCAAGCCGTTGGTGATATCTGGTTTGAGAACTGCAATCTCGATCTGAACCTGGCTGTCCTGTTCCTGGACGCCGCACCAAGCGGAATTTACATTGCGAATGGTAATCTTCGAGATGTTGATCTCCGCAGCGTCCTTGCCAACACGATCCAGATGAATGCCCCCCATACCATCACAAACGTCAGCTTCCAATCCATCACCAACACCGGAATTCTCACACTCGACGGGGATCACACTGTGACCGGAGACCTGATCAATAGCGGAACTATCCGCAATAACAGCAATTCCGTCCGTCAGCTCACCGTGAATGGTAATCTCAGTAATTCCGGTACCATTCAGAATCATCCCAACGCTTACTCATTTACCCTGACTGCCAAAGCAAATATAACTAACACAGGGATTTGGACCTGTTTACAAACCAACCTGAGCGGAACTTCAGATCAGACCATTTCCTTCCCTCCGGCCTTTCCTTTTGGCGGAAGCTATCTGACAGATACCGTGCAATCCTCAGCAGTGATCATCCGCTCCGGGGAAGATATCCGATTCAATGGCACCACCATAGACCTGAACGGCGCGCAACTGATCATGCCCTCCGGACCCCGCGCGCTGATCATCAGAAACGGAAACCTGAAAGAAGCAGCCGTGCAAAGCAGCCCCCAAAACCTGATCGACATGAATTCAGGAGTCATAGAATACACCAGTTTCACCGGGATCACCAACCTCGGAACCCTCACCTATAACAGTAATTCGACCATCTACGGCGACCTGCTCAATCTGGGCATCATCCAGAACAACAGTAATTCGGACAGGATTCTCACCGTGGAAGGAAGCATCAACAATCAGGGTAGCATTCGTAATTTTCCCGGGGCCTATTACTTGACCCTGAACAGCAGCGGGAACATCAACAACATCGGAATCTGGAGCGCTCAGACCCTGAATCTGAACGGCAACTCTGCCCAGATTATCTCCTTCCCTCTTGATCACGCTTTTCTGGGATCCTATGCGACGGACAATGTGTCAAGCTCCCCTGTGATTCTGGGATCTGATTGCTATTTCAGCAGTTGCACCTTCGATCTGAACAATGCCACGCTGGATCTGACCCAGGGCGGAAATTGGGATATCTATATGGGATCTTCCACACTGAGGGATGTGGCAGTGACCTGCAATTCCGGCTCTAAAATAACTTTGGCAAACGGGGGGCTGCTGGCCTACGCCGGTTTCCAAAGCATCGAGTTATCCGGGCTCGTCACGCTTAGCAACAGCTGTTTCTTTTATGGCGATCTGCTCAACAATGGCATCATTCAGAACCAATCCAACAACAACTACACGCTGGAGGTCTTTGGTGATCTGACCAACAACAACATGATCACCAACAATCCCGGTGGCTATAAAGTCATTCTGAAACTGCATCAGAATCTGTTCAACAACGGCAGTATCAACAGCGAGACCCTCTTTCTGAGCGGCAGCTCAGCACAGCATATACACAATTCTGGCAGCTTCAGCCTGGACTATCTGACTTCTCAGGTCACTTCGGTTCCGGTATATTTCCACGATAACGTCTCCCTCAGCAACACCAGGATGGACTTCAACAACAATCAGGTCTATCTGAATAACCGGCAGGGAGTAACGCTCTCCTGCAGCGGAGGATATCTGCGCCGCGCGAACCTGCTTGGAGGATCGGGTGCCACGCTTCAGGGAGCGGCTGGATTCTATCTGGAATATGTGACTTCGGATCTGATCGAGCTGGCAGGAACCATCACACTCTACGGCAACAATTTCTTCGGAACCGTCATCAACCATGGCACCGTCGTCAACGGCACCAATAACAACTACATCTTCAGCGTTGCGCAATTGCTGGACAACAGGGGGACGGTTACCAATAACAGCTCCTGGCAGCTCTATCTTCACCTTGCGAGAAACCTGCTCAATTTGGGAACCATCACCTGCGCTCAGGTGCTGATCAACGGCATCACGGATCAAACCATCCTGCGCGGAGGCACGATCAATCCAACTTCTTTCTATCTGGTCTCCAACATTGGAACCGCCAATTGGTTTCTGAATGGAGCGCAAAGCATCTACACCGGCTCTCAGGTGGCGATTCCCATCACCAACAATTCTGTATTGGGAACCTGGAAACCTCAAAACACTTCCTCAGGAGCCTGGGGAAGGAATATTCTGATCTCTGCAGGAAACGATCCTGAAGTGCCTCAGAATCTCCGCATCGAGATATCCGGCAGCAACGTGATCCTGACCTGGAATGAAAGCCCCTATGCCAGCTCCTATCGCATATACAGCTCAGATTCTCCCAATACCGGCTTCGCTCCGGAACCGGGCAGCGTCATCGAACCCTGCCCGGGAACGGAACCGTCCAATTCTCTCTGCCGGTCGGTTCCGAAAGGAGATTCTACCGCGTGACAGCGCAGAATTGAGCTGTATTGAGACGCTATCAATACAAAAACGAGGTGTTAAAAATGAAAAGAATCGTTATAGCTTGTTTTTTTGTTATCGCGTTAGTTCCTTTGGGACTCAAGGCTCAAGCCCAGCTTGGCGTGACGCCATCTTCTGTCCAGATTGGCATCACTACCTCCAACACCTGGGTCGGCAATCTTCAGATCGAAAACCCCACCGCTTCCCAGCTCGGCTTCAGTCTGTTGAGCCTGCCGCCCCAGCTGATCGAAGATCAGGTGGCTTATCATCCTTTCAACGACCATTTAATGGACCTCTTCAGCCATCAGTCAGGCAGTAATGTAAACACCTCATTCGGGACCGACCGCTTTGACCATTACCATGGTGCTGCCAGTTTTAACGGCACTTCATCCTGGGTGACCTGGAATTACATCCTGGAAAATACTTTCAGCATCAGCTTCTGGGCCAAACCGGATATTACCGGTTCCCTTATCACCGAAGGATATTACAACCATGCGCTTTATACCAATTATCTGCTCGGCCCGGAATGGGGCGGAACGGGAAACCGCGCCGGACTGGGTATCGCTCTGAACAATCAGGGTATCATGGTGATCGAGCATGCTGACGTCTATATGCCCTGCCTGCTCAGCTATGCGGCTGATCTGAGCGACTGGCATCACTATACGATCGTGTTTCAAAACCACAGGCCAAGCCTTTGGATCGACGGACTATGGGTGCGCGACGGCCTGCAGAGTCAAAAGCAGATCACCTATCTCAGCCATGGCTTTGGGTCTCACGGCTACGGCAGTTATTGGGGTCTCATGGACGACCTCTGTGTGTTTGATGCCGCGCTCAGTTCCGCCCGGATATCCAGTCTGTATCAATACACGGAAAACTCACGCTACGGCTTCTCTCCCGTCTTTGGAAACGTGGGGGCAGGCAGCTCTGTCAACACCAGCCTAAGCATGCAGGACAGCAGCCTGCCTGAAGGGACTTTCAACGATGTCCTCACTCTCTGTCAGGCAGGCAGTGACCCCCTGTTTGTCCAGATCCCGGTTTCGCTCTCTGTGAGCCCCTTCGGACCGATGGCACCGTCCGGCCTCACTATCACCAGGCTTACGGACGGTGACTACCGCCTGGAGTGGGATCCCGTAAGCCAAACTACCAACGGCCAGATCTATACGCCGATGATATACAGGATCTATTCCAGCTCCGAACCGGGACCGGATTGGGCTTATAGCCCGACCGGGAGCAGCACCCAAACCTTCTTTGTGGTTGATTCAGAAGCATTACCAGCCCCGTCCGGCCGTCGCTTTTTCTATGTGAAGGCGGAATAGTTATTAAGTGACACCTCAATGTCAAAATAGCCTTCACTGTGCCAAAGAGGCATAAGCCTTTATCTGGCGCAGAGATGCTTAGGACTGCTTTCGGAAAGATGTCACCGTGGTTTTGAACTTCTATGGACTGGTTTGTGTCAGTTTTTTGTCAAATCTGGACTCTTTTCAGACTGGTTTCGGAACTCGCTGAATCTCAATGAAATAGACCAGTTTGAAAGAGCCGCAGTGTAAGTGGCTAACGGGAGATGTGTGATATAATCAGATCTCTGAAGAGAGTCTTATGTTGATGATGATAAAGCGCATATTTTAGACTATGCATATTCCAACAGCAAGCTGGCAAGATTGTATATTCTTGTGCCTATATGTGGTAGAAGCCTTTGTTTTGGATTCACATCAAGTTTCCGAGAGTTCATAATGGCAGTTTCGGTTTTCGCAAAGTAGTCTTTCTCATTTGATCCAGAAATCCTATTTGAATGAATAGCCTGATTGATGGCACTCTTGGAACATAATACAGATTCGTTATCTTTAACAGAATCTGCATCTTGATAATGCAGTAAGAGCCAAATCTCAAAACAAGGATTTGATATGGCGACATCGAAATTTCTCTGATATGCATCGTCCACAGTCTTGGCAAGATTGGCACCCCAACGGTCAGTATCAACAACTAACCAGTAAACATAATGTGCGGATATATCTGACTCAACTTTTCTGATTGATTTTTGGAAATCTATTACATAGCCAATGACTGAATCTGGGCTGGAATGAGTTGATTCCCTATCGATTACTCTAACTCTCGCCTGAGGTATCTTGAAGAATTCATTGAACTCCTGAAAGTACCTCTGTTCAGTTACGCTTCCTTCAGTGAAAATGAAGACTTTTCGAGGAATAAGGTTTTGTGGTTTACGTGAGTATCTCATTCTTCTTCCTCTTCTTTTATGACTGGTACGGCTCCATACAAGCCTGCCAAATAGGCTTTCTGAAGTGATTTGTCATTTCGTACTTTAACATAATCATATAATGAGTAGATCTCTGAAGCTTTCTTATAGTTCTTCCTGACGAACCATATTGAATCTCTCCTAAGCAAGCCTACATCCAGGAGTGTTGCATCATGGGTTGTAACGATCATTTGAGATTGATGGTTTATATTGGCCTTAAACAAGGTCTTGATAAACATCTTTGAAACATTTGAATGCAAGCTTCTATCAAGTTCGTCAACCAGCACTATAGCATCTTGAAGGACTAGCGTTAATATCGGTATCAAATCAAACAGGCGATTAGTCCCATCTGATTCTTCCGAAATCTGAAAACTGATAGAATCTCCAGTGGAAGGCATCTTATGGGAGATTTGAATTTTATAAGCTTCTCGATTACCTTCTTGCAAGCTGACGGAGTATCTATCATCATGCTTTAATGTTAGGTTTTTTAGCAAGTCAAGTTTGAGCTTATCCCGGAGCTCAGGTGGTACTTTATCAAGTACTTCATCAGCATCAATTTTCTCGACACTGATGTCATCAATGCCAAGATCGCATAAGTTCATTAATCTCCGATACTCTTGAAGTAGATATCTGTTATTGAGTAGCACATTGTATGACTGAAGCTCAGTATCAGGATATATAACGATTATCTTCTTAAACCAATCATAAACATCACGAAACATCTCTACGTTTCTATCAATCAACTCGGATAAAAAAAGCTTGTTTTCGGGAGTTCCCTTTAAAACAAAACTTACAAATACATCTTCCCTATACTTCTCATATTTCTCACCATATCTAATCTGATTCTTTGAAGCTTGATCGTATGTTCTTTCATAGATCTCATGTTCTCCGGTAGAGTTGCTTTGCCAAAGCCACTCACGAGTAATTGTATTGGCTTTTATTTCAAAACCGAATCGATAGATTACTCGATCAATTAGCATCTCAAACTCGAAAAAACTCGGTTTTTTAGGACATTCGGGACAGAGCTTAAAATATATTGTTCTGCTTCTCAGTGGATTAGTCTCTTGCAGTACAATTGATTTTGCATAATGGATTGCTTTGATCAGATTTGATTTTCCTGCAGCGTTAGGACCGAATATAAAAGCTGACTTCAGAATATTGGGAATGTGTCTGCTTTTCGATATCCAAAGCTGCTCCTTTAGATTCCCAACTTTCGATGCAAACAAATCCAACGATGTTTTATCATTGAAGGATAGGCAATTGGCAACAGAAAATCTGATAATCATCGGGCATCTCCCTTGTGCACTTAGCGCGAGTATTTCACATTAAGTGCATTAATATATGGGCCGGGTTTCTGGTCAAGGTTTATTTTTTTTACAGCCTCGGTACTTGAGTTACCTGATGTGATCTTATCACCCCATCCTCAACTGCATCACCATCGTCCCGATAAGCGAGATATCATCTCCCTGCATTGAATCTACTACCTGGACACGGTAATCGGCATTGAAGGGATGGAGTAGCACCTGCTGCCTCTGGTGATCGAACTGGATACGTTTGAAGGTGATGCCATCGTTCAATCTGACCGCACAGACTGAGCCGTCTGTGTTGTTCCAGTCTTCCTTTCTCTGGAACATCACGATGTTGTAATTCATGATCTGAGGCCCCAAGCTTTTATGGCGTTGAGCCAAGTCTACAAGCTGAAAAAGTATGCCTTGATCTTTTCCGCCATCAGTTTCCGCCGGATGCCCAGGAATTCTTCATAATAGTCTGCTGGATTATCAGCGATTTCTGCCGGTATACAATTCATCATCAGGTTTCGGTTCATCTCATCCAGATCCAGTATATTGCCATATAATTGGGTTCCACCCTTACACTGCTCAAAAGCTCTCTTTAAATAGTCATTGGGGGCTTTTTTCCCTATGGCAATATTGATCTCGGTTTGCATGATTGCGAAATTCGCGATTTGATTGTATTGACTCCGGTTTTTGCCCAAGTCCTTTAGTAAAGCCCTTGGATAGATATGATGTACATCTGATCTCACTTTGATCAATTCATGAGCAGTAAGGTCTCTGGAGAGAAAACCTTTATCCATCATTTTGACCTGCGCAGCCCGAAAAACCTTGAAATATGGGCTGGTAATCAAAGATTTGTCCATCTCCATCGGTAATACTGATTCCCAATAATCATCAGACAGCCGGGCTCTGATATTGTCAGAGCTAAATCTCTCAAATCCATGCTCTCCGATTAGCTTCAGATCCGCTTCAAAAACCGACTCAGTTGAACCGGAATATCTGCCGGTGAGCAAAGTAAATACGAACCATCTGCGCACGAGTTGTTCGATCTCGTGAGGTTTGTGACAAGCTTCCGCCTTCAACAACATATAGGCTATATACGCAAAATTCAGGCTGTTTTGGGCCCCCAGCAAGCTTGAATCAATAAACCCTGCTGAGCGAATGATCAGCACGAATGATTTGAAGTTAAATTCGTTGATGAAATCTACAAATCCCTGTTTTAAGTTCGCGAATGAGCTTTCAATGATGGATTCTTCATAATCTTTGGTTTGAAAGTTCCTGCCGGAAATCAGAGCAACCAAATCCTGCAATTTCCCTCGTTTGAACTGGGTTGCAAAGCTAACCCTCAAGACATCCGTATACTTTGGATCGTAAATCTCGTCGTTCTCGTTTTTCAGCCATTGCATCTTTTGATAAAATTCCGTTTGGACAAATTCAGGGTCATTGGTGCGGATTGTCTCGTTAAACTCTGGTCTTACTGCAAGATGACAGAAGTAATCGATAGCCTTACGCAGGATGTTGCCACCGTAGATCTCGTTTACAGCAATTTTTGACATCGCAAAATCAGCTTGAGACAGAGGGCTTCCTGCGGAGTTAACACGGATAAAGATCTCTGTTACTGTATCAATGTCCAGGTCACTATCGAGGCTAATAACCCCGACATTGTTATAGTATAGTTTTCTCAGTTTTTCTAATACGCCGCTTATGATGTTTTCATCCAAGTCCGGGTTGGCTTGCATGTATTTTTTTAAGATCTGAATCAGGCTCGCATGTGGACTAAATAGTTCTGATACATCATAAATCCATTTAGGATCGTTTTGTATAGCCGGATTTGCCACTTCAAACTTCTCTTCAATCGGATTAAATGAGATGCAGATTTTTACCCTATTGTATGCCTTGGTAATCAACTCTATCCCCAAAATCGACGCCATCAGGGCCAGAACACGTTGCTGTCCATCAATGAGAATTTTCTTTCCGGTTGATTTTGTCCCGTCTTTGAGCTTAACTGCAGGATTCTGCCAGATTATCAGATAACCCACTGGATATCCTAGATACAACGAGTCCAGGAGATTTCGTACTTTGGTCGCATCCCATACAAAAGGACGCTGGATTTCGGGGTATAAAGTGACACCCCAAATGTCATATAGCCATCAGTGTGACAAACAGGCATAAGCCTTTATCTGGTGCAGAGATGCTTAGGACTGCTTTCGGAAAGATGTCACAGTGGTTTTGGACTTCTTTGGACTGGTTTGTGACAGCTTTGTGTCAAACATGGACTGATTTCAGACTGATTTCGGAACTGGCTGAATCTCAACGAAATAGACCAGTTGGAAAGACTCACAGTGCAAGTGGAACGGTCGGACAATGCAAATCTTGGGGGGTTCTGAATCAGGTCTTATCCTTGGTTAACTGTGTCTTATCAGGCTTATCAGTGATATCCCTGCTTAGCCCAAAAATCACATCCCGGGCGTGCTGGATAACTTCTCCTTTTTCATCCACTATGGAAACAACAAAGTACCTTGCAATATTAGGATATTTATTCTGATTATTCTTTAGACTGGCGATAACCTCTTGAATGAAATTCATACAAGCAATAAAAGCCTGCTCAGTTTCGTCGAGTGTTGGCATGTAACCAGTATGGACAACTTTGTTTCTTAGCATGTAACATACTGCATACCATTGCCCTATCGGCTTAGATTCATCAGTTATATTCCAATACCCTCCCAAACGATTATGGAACTCTGATTTTAGAATGTGGGTCAGACCATTTTTTATGAATCGAGCCTCTAAATCAGCTAACGATTTACCTTCACTCTTGTATAGCTCTTGCGCTAGAACCATTATTAATGACTCAAAACCTGATTGGATGTTGATTACAGCTTCCCTATATTGCCCGATGGAGATGTTTCTTTCTGCAATAACTATCAACTCAGAAGATAGCATAAATGGATTCCAGTTTTGTTTTAGAACATTAGCATAATGTACTACGGCTGTAGCCTCTGCATTTGAAACAACAGGTTTCACGTATGGAATATTGTAGTTTAAGAAGAATAGCATATTATCCGTCTTCCATGATGTTGGGTCGATTAATCTGCAGATGCAACATGGTTCTAACATCGGCAGCGTAATCCTATAAACAGTATGATCTTTATGCGTTATCTGATACGACACAATAAGATAGTTTAGAAGCTCCAAGCAAATATCAAACACCTTACTGATTTCATCTCGATCAGGATTATTTAGTTGGTTTGATTCGTCTTTTGTGGCATAAATAAACTCTATGAATGACTTTGATAATTCCTGAGACCAGGGTGATTCCGCTTCTAAATCGGTATGTATTGATTGTGTATGTTTGATTGAATGAAACACAATGGTTGCAAGTGAAACATCATCAACAGCAAAAGTGA
>JAKLEY010000070.1 GCA_022711455.1 Candidatus Cloacimonadota bacterium | reverse complement strand
ATAAAAAGCTCTGCGGGTGGCAGTGGGCTGGCGTCTTCCATGATAGGTCATGAAATATCCGCCGCCTTCAGCTTCGGGGATGGTGCGAAAAGGAATTCCATTGTAACTTCCGATCATGTAATCATAATATGATGTGATCAGAGCTGTGGGCTGCACCGTGAAGGTGTAGGCCGGGACTGCTCTGGTGGACGGTACGCGCAGACCCTGATGTTTTAACATCACGGGTTTCAGACCGTCGCCCGGAACCATTTCCTGGGCAAAGGCCATACCGATCAAAAGAGCAAGGGTTAGTGTGACTAATAAGAGTTTCTTCATCTTACCTCCTGATATTTATCTTGGTTAATATCTCATCTTAATGGACAAACGATGAGCGCTGGCCAGGAACGATTCTGCCAGATAGCCCATATCGGTGTAGGCATAGTCTATGTTGAAGATACCCAAAGAGGTGGGAACCTGATAGCCTAAACCGGCACTGAAGCCATTAGTGTCATAATTGAGCTGGTAACCGGCACGCAGGAAGAGATTTCCCAGCTTGTATTCGGTGCCCAGATTCCAGGTTTCTTTGCGGTCAATAACGTTGTCGAGCTGCATGGAAGCGATCCAGTATCCGGTTTCGGAGCGTTGGATGTCCCCACTGATACCCAGTGAGAAACTCATAGGTATCTTGCTGTCCAGCTCGGTGCCATCTTCATCGATTTCGCCGTCGCCATCGTTATCAAACAGATCGAAGGGGTCTTCATCGTTGGAGCCATCTTCATCATCATCCACCCGGTAACGAATGTCCGGGCCGAAGTTTTTGAGAGCCATACCGATCTTGATGTTGTTCCAGCCTGTATTGTACATGGAGCCAAGATCGAAGGAATAGCTGTTGATGGCATATTCGTAGAGGTTTTCACGCAGATACTTGAGCCCGAAACCTGCAGAGAACTTGTTTGTGAATTGCTGTCCGGCGGCAAACCCGAAAGCCATCGAACTGTTTGTGAACTGTTCACCGGTGGGGCCAAAAGCCTCTTCTTCGGTGATATCCATATTGTCCATGTGCAGCACAGAACCGTAGAGCGCGAGGGTGCGCACTCCGTTGGTGTAGGTGCCGGCGGCAAATTCATGCATGATATCTGCCGGCCAGTTCGTGTGAGACACGAAGACCTGGTTTTGGAACGAAGGGGCAAGCCCTGCAGGATTCCAAAACACCGAGGAGATGTCATCAGTGACCGCAGTGTAGGCTTCGCCCATTCCGATCGCCCGGGCATCGATGCCCAGCTTGAGGAATTGCATGCCGACGGTGCCGGTCTTTCCGAAAGGCTTTGCCAGCATCAAACCGGGAAGTGCCAGAAGCAGGCAGGTAATTATCAGAATAATATTCTTTCTCATCTTTCCTCCCTTATTTGATGATGACGAATTTGCCAACTTTCTTATCCTTTCCGGCCTTGTTCTCTACAGAAAAGAGATAGACACCGGGCGCGATAATCTGGTTGTGTTTGGAGAGCAGATCCCAGCTCTGGATTCCCTCAGAGGTTATCCCGAGCTCGGCGGCTTTGGAAATGTTGATGATGTCTTCCTGATAAGCGCCATTATGATCGATCTCATCCACCAAGTCTCCGGCAAGAGTGTAGATCCGGATCTTGCAGTTCTTGGGAATATTCACGAACCACAAACGACGGCTCTTGTCTCCCTTCAGATCCTTGGGACGGCGCCCGTCAAACTGACTGCGGCCGATGTAAGGATTCGGAACGACATAGATATTGTCCATCTTGTTCGAGGCATCCGCGCCGGGGAAGAATATCTTCATGTTGGCAGCAGCATCACGCCCTGTTTCCAGATAGTTCAGCTTATCCCATGGAATACCACGGTCGTAGGCTGTGACTGCAGCGTAATATTCCACGCCTTTTCTGGGGTACATAATGGATGATTTATAGACTCTGCGGGCCAGACGGTTTTCTTTCAGGGTTTGCAGCGCTGTGGGATTACCAATGGCAACCTGTCCACCATGACCAGCCAGCGGGATCATCTTAGAATCCATGATCTCGTCAAAGATCTCTCCGCGAAGGTCAGGATGTTTGAAGAGGCGCGCTTGCAGGCGCTTGATCTCGTTTTCACCCAGAGCCGCGTTGTCCGTGGCGATCTGATTTGCCTGCGTGACAATGGCGGGGCTGTAATCGATTGTGGCATCATAGATCGGGAAACCGTAGAAATCACCGGTTTCAGGCACTAATTTGTAGTTCTCATCGAATTGGTAATATTGGGAATACTGAGCTGTGTTCGTCCATTCGTTTTTGTTGGGAAGCCCCAGATCAAGACCCAGATATCCGCCGAAATCGAGGAAGAGCGGCACGTTTGAACTATTTGTGACGTAATCCAGACCATCCCGGGCTGTGTCCACTTTATCCCAACGGTCGATCATTTCCCAGTCTTCCTGAGAGCCGCTGGCGCTGCGACCCCAGACCGAGTAGCCCTGGAAGTCATGACGCAGGCGATAGGCGGTGTAGGGGTTCACACGGGCATTGTTGTTCCAGATGGTTTGTCCCTGATCATCCACTTGAGGACGGAATTCGGCAGGAATATCGACCCAGCCGTTGGCGATATGGGGAGTGGGATCGCTATCCAGACCGGGGACAAAATTTGCCCCGGCAGGGTTCTGCCAGCCCATGAGCGCGGTAGTTACAGTCTTGGTGTCGACCGAGAATTCGGAACGGTTGTCCCAATACAGAGCCAGTTCGTTTCCGTGATCCACCAGTTCGGCATAGAGCTTGGGGATCTCGGGTGGTTCAGGCGGAGTGTAGTGGGGGAAGATATCCGGCTGGGTAACGGTGATCAGATCCTGAGGTGTGCCATAGATATTCTTGGCACGGTTGGCAGTAATCTTCAGGTCTTCTTTGTTGTCACCGGGGAATACGGCGACCACGATCTTCATGGTCTTGCCGGGAGGCAGATTCCAGCGTTTGTAATAATACCCATCCTGCATTTCATTATACTCGGCGGTTCCCGGCTGAGCTCCGTAGAACGAGAACAGGAAACGCGTGTCATTCGCGGAAGGCTGTTCGTATTCCATCAGGTCGGTCTGTTCAGGACGCAGGGGTGTGAAATAGCTGGTGTTGGGATTTCGCCCGGTGAGTAACCAATACTTTTCGTTGGCTGTTTTGCGGGGAGAATAATTGAAGGACAGCGGATTGAAATCATCCGGCCCGTCCCCCACTTTCCAATACCAGCAGTGGAATCTCAGCAGTTCGGGGGCAGGGGTGCAAACACGTGAGCCCACCAGACCGGTGGTCAATCCACCATCGCCATCCTGGTCACGCGTGTAGGCAAATTCATAACCATCACCTTTGACATAGCCGGAGACGTCGTCCGCGGCTTTTTCGGGACCCATGGAATTCGGTCCGGTGTCACAATCCATATAGATACCCATGGCGCAATCATAGAGCGTGTCGCTGGTGGCTGTGTTCATATTGGTGATGTCAAATTCAATGTAGACCAGGTTCTTGATATAGTCATATCCCCATTGATAGGACATCTGGCGAACCCGCACATTCAGAGGCTTGTGAGTGTTCGAACTGCGGGATTGACCCAGATCACGGTCTCCAACTGTTCCAAAGGGACAGTAGTCATAATAATAGGAATAGAAATCCTGCTCTGAGACCGGGGATCCGTCCTCATCGGTCTGTCCGTCGCCGTCATCATCATAAGGTGCTGAGAACGAATATGAGGTGAAAGAGCGGTCTGATAGCTCCATGAAACCGAGGGGGAACCAGATCTCATTGTTGACGGGGTCATCCACCAGAGCAAAGTTTGGATATTCATGGATATACTGTCCGCCCAGAGGGGCGAAGACCGGCGGCAGTTCGTTGCCGGCACGCAGGGGGAAAGTATAGCCCACGAAATCTTCATCTATAATGCCATCGCCATCGTCGTCCACACCCCGTTTGTGGGTACGGGTTGAGGCGCTGGCTATGTCATCCACGGAATTGTAAAGATTGTATTGATCCAGGGCGTTGGCGTTTCCTACCACCAATGGGTTATAGGCAGGCAGGAATTCATAGAGATCCGCATCTCCGTCAAAACCCACTGTGGTTAGGGTGTCCACCACAGCCTTAAGACCGGGATTCCACAGCGGGGATCCCTCGTAGGTGACGCCCATGCTGTCCGCGCTGGGGTTTGAAGCCAGCCAGAAAAGTTTGCGGTTGGCAGAGTCGCGGCGGAATTTCTTGGCTCCAAACCAAAGAGCACCCTGATAGAGATAGTCTATCCCGCTACCACCCGGATACTCCAGAGACGGATACTGCGGAACAACGTCATCACCCGAGCCGAAGAATCCATAGTTACTCACGCGTAACCAGATATTCCCCACGTTGTGCCATTTGGACAGATCCAATTTCTTGGTTCCGGTCGAGGGTTCTGCCTTGTTCGCGAATACTGAGCTGACAGTGAAGATCAGCATCAGGATCAGGCATAACGCTATCTTATTAAACTTCATGAAACACTCCATATTTAATTGATAGTAAATTCAATTGGTACTATCACAGTAGTATCAACGGCTTGTCCGCTACTCTTACCGGGCTGGAATCTGATCTTACGCACGGCAGCGATCGCGGCTTCATCCAGACCACCGGGGCCGGGTTGAACCGATTTCTTGACGCGAATGTCACCAATGACTCCATCTCTGTAAACTTCAACTTCGAGGATGACAGTGCCCTGAACTCCGGCTTTCCGGGCAAATTCCGGATACACGGGAGAGATCACTCCGATTATTTCCGGAGGATCGTCGTAGGGCACAAAATCAACCGGACGGTCTTCACCCCGGCTGGCGTTGCCGGAACTGGTGGAATATATATCGCCTATCTGAGAGATAGCTTGTTCATAGGCCTCAATATCCACCGGGGAAGTACCCAGTTCATCGCTGATCGAGATATCAACCGAGACGTTGACTTCGGTTTGAGGTTGTTCGACCTTTTGCCGAATGTCATCGGGAAGATTGACCAGTTCCATTTCTGTGGTGGAAAATTTCTGTTTCTTGGTCTCGATCTTGGGAGCAACCATCATCACGAACAGAACCAAGGTCAGCGTGAGCGCAACGGCCTTGCTGAATTGGGAGTTGGCGACATCTTTCCAGTCTATGTAATGTCCGGTCATTATTCTCCTCCCTTCACTTTTTTCTTGGTTTCAAACGTGACCGCCAAAGTTCCTGCATCCTGAAGCTGACGCATAACGTCGGACATGACGCCGTATTTGGTGTCTCTATCGGTGCGGAAACAAACAATCATATCAGGATTCTCCGCCTTCTTGGATTCGAGGGCAAGGAACACCATGCGGTCTTCCTCTGTCTCGATCCGGGTGGGCAGATCATCGATCAGAATGGTTTCGTTACGCATCACATATATCGTGCTGGTGAGATTACGGGGTATACGCTCGGTGTTTTCGGCCACAGGCCATCTGTCCCGCTCCACCCAGAATCTCTTTTCCTGCACAAACACAGTGGTCACCATAAAGAAGAGGAGCAAGAGGAAAGCTATATCCGAGGTCGATGACTGCGGAATCGCTGTGTCTCGTTTACGGGCAGTAAATTTCGCCATAATTCGCTCCTAATTGGTCGAAAGCGAGATATTCTCTGCTTTCTGGGCTTTGAGCCGATCCAGGACATTGACCATGTCACTGTATTTGGCTTCCCGGTCTGTGATCACCTTGAACAGCATCTTAGGATTCATCTCCTGTTTTGCCTTGATCAGGGCTTCCAGATCGTTGTTCTCAAAGCGTCTGGGTGCTTCTTTATTAATGACTATGGTGCCGTCTGCCTGGATCTGCATCCGGGTCATCTCCTTCTCTGTTAGGGTCAGAGATTGAGTCTGCTCCGAATTCTCTTCCGCGGCTTTTGGCAGCACAAGCTTTATACCTTCTTTGACGTCGAACTTAGTGGTCGCCATAAAGAAGATGATCATCAGGAAGGCTATATCGCCGGTCGAGGCCGTGGGTATATCAGCGTTTCCCTTCCGTTTACGGCTGACTTTCATAATATCCCCCCTACTACTTGGTTTCGGTAAGGGTTTCGATTACCTTCTCGGAGGCGCGTTGCATGTCAAGGACCAATCCATCCACCATCGTCACAAAGATGTTATTCAAAAACTGAATGGGGATAGCAACAATCAAACCGAATTCGGTGGTGATCAGAGCGATCATGATACCGCTGGCAACAATGGTGGCGTCCACCGCACGGGCTGCAGCGATTGAGGCAAAGGCCGTGATCATACCGGCAATGGTTCCCAGGAATCCCAACATCGGGGCCAGAGTGATACCGCTGGACATCTCCACGAAACCTTTTTCCAGATAGGACATCTCGATCATAGCTGCGCTTTCCATGGCTTTATCAACAGCTTCCGTGCCGCGGTCATACTTGAGCAGACCGGCATAGGTGATGGCTGCCACGGGACCACGAGTCTTCTTGGCTAATTCGAGGGCTTCCTTGATCTTCTTATCCTTGAGCAGGGCCACAATGGAATTAAGGAAATTGTTCAGATTGATCTTGGCATAGACCAGGGTGATGAATTTCCAGACACCATAGGCGAGCGCATAAATGGCTACGAAGAGGATAGGCCACATTGCCCAGCCACCATCTTTGAACCACTTCACGATCCCAGAGCCGAAGACAAATTCGGCAAAGTTCTTGCTGCCGCTGACAGGAGCTTCAGCAACGGTTTCAGCTACTTCAGCGGGGGCTGCTGAATCAGCGATGGCAGCCGCGGGAGCAGCTGTGGGAGTGGGAGTGTTTTGGGCATATACCAGACTCGTGAACACGAAAGTCAGGCTCATTATTAACAGCAATGTTAACGAGAATCTCTTTTTCATTTTTATGATTCCTCCTTGGAATAAATTAGAAGTTGAATGAGACGCCAAAGGTGACGCCACGATAATTACTGGTGAAGCCCGGATTCCTGATCGCGCGGCTATAAACATAGGCCACTTCAGGATAAACATAGTTTGTCACGGAGTCTGCGATATTTGCTCCATCTCTATAAGGGGAGCCGGTGCGGGGATAGACAGTGAGGACGTTGTTTGTCTTGAACAGATTCTCGACGTCCACAAACATTCTGATGCTCATGTTACCGGGAAGAGTGAAACCTTTGGACAGGCGCAGGTTTGCGGAGTGAGTAAAGTCTTTCCGCTTGCTGTTGGTATCCAGTGTGCTCGAACCCTGTTCCACCGAAGTGACAGGAGTGTAAGGGGTTCCCGAGGCAAGGCTCCAATTCAGGTTTGCGCTGAAATCATCAAAAGGAACTATGAAATCTGTGAACGGGATAAAGAACTCTTCGCCTCTTCCGATGCGGAAGTTATAGTTCAGGCTCACGTTGTGGCGGATGTCCCAATCCAGCGGGAATTCACGCAGGTTGGTCATCTCGTCCTGGATCACGGTGCTGGAGTTGTTACCCTGCGCCCAGGCCAGAGAATAGGCCACGGACCAGGATTGGAAATTGGACAATAGTTTTTCCAGCTGCATGTCGATCCCGCGGGCTGAACCGTAGTCTTCAGATATAAACCGATACCAGAAGATCTGGGGTTCATTCGGTTTGGTCTCTTTCACGGTGCTCACATAATTATACAGGTTTTTATAGTAAGCTGTCATATCCAGCACATAGTCTTCACTCAACTGATGGGATAAGCCCACTTCGTAGGTGACTGTGATCTGAGGCTCCAGTTTGGTGTTGCCCACGGTGATCGTCTGATCAGACACGTTGGCATCTGCAGGAGTCTTGCTGGTGAAAATGAACTGCATTTGGGGCAACTGATTCTGATAGTTGTAGGCAAAGCGCAGCACGGTCTTCTCCGTGATCGGATGGGACACACCCAAACGGGGAGAAACCATCAGCTGGAATCTTTCGTCTTTATCAAAATCGACAGTTTTATAAGTTCCGTTGTCCTGAGCCACCTTGTAGCTGTCTCCCAGATACCACATGTCAAAACGGAGACCGGCATTGACGATCATGCCTTCCCATTCCATCTTGTCCTGCATATAATACGCGGCCTGCCAGGGGGTGGCTTTGTAACCGTCTCTCTTACCCGAAGCGGCTTTGGCGGCAGCAAAATAATCCTGAGGTTTATAGATGGGAATCAGCGGTGCATCGTCTCCGGGATCAAAGACGTCGAACAGAGCAGCGGGGATGGGGTCACCGGCAGTGTAATCTTCAATGTCATAAATGCCGGTCAGGTAATCCTGATAGCGGTCTTCGTAAACATTGAGGAAATTCTGCAGCTGATCTTTGGCGATCTCGTGACGCATGATCTCAAGACCTGTCTTGGCCATGTGTGTCTCGTTGACCTGCCATTCAAAATCCGCGCGACCGCTGTAGATCGAGGTGGTGTCATCCACAAAGTTTGTATAGATGGTGCCGGGAGCGGAGAATCCGGAAACGGTTCTGGGGGTCTCGACGCTGGCGATCCGATAGATCCAATAGGAGGCGGGTAAAAAGCCCACATCATAGACGCCGTCGGAGTCATTATCGATGCTCTGGTAACCGTAGTCACCCAGGAGGACGTTGTTTATATATTCGATGCCGGCTTCAGAAGTGGGTCCGCCTGCAAGGCTGGCCGGATCGATATACATGTTCATATAGCTGTCACGATCGATTCCTCTGGGACCGGAATTGCTGGCCTTGGTGTAGTAACTGGCCTTGACCTTGAGGTTCATGGAGGAATTGAATACGTGATCATAAGTGCCGATGAATTGCTTTTGGTTGGTTTCATCAAAGGCGTAGTGTTGCAGAGCATAGCGCGAACTGTAGGAGAAGGGGAAGTTATAGGAACGGTCGCCACGGGCTGCAAAGGTAACCCTTTGAGTGGGGTTGATCACATACTTGGATTTAAAGTTGATGTTATAGCCGTTGTAATTGCGGTTGCCAATATCGATTCCCAACAGGCTTTTACGGCCGGCATAAGGATTGTAGCTGGCATAATCATATTCCAGGAGTTGAATCCCGTTCAGATAGTAATCCGCGTTAGGATCACCCACATAATAGTCTTTCAAACGACCATCGACCCACTCGCCTCCACCATTGAGGTAGAAAGTCAGCTTTTCTTTGGCTGCATCTGAACCAAAGGGGATCAGGGGTCCGCCCAAAGCGAACTTGAAGACATCGGAATTCCTGCCTTCGCCCAGAATATGGTCAGTGTTGTATTCCAGCTTTCCGGAATAGAAGGGATCACCGTCTTTGGTGACAATATTGATCACGCCGGATTGGGCGTTACCGTATTCGGCAGGGAAGCCACCGGTCATGACCTTAAGATCGGAGATGGCGTCTGTATCGACCTGGAGAGCGCTTCCGCCATCCACGGGATCCGAAACGGACATACCGTCCACCGTGTAGTTGACCTCGTTGGGGCGTCCACCCCGAATATGCAGCTCACCGCCGACGTTGGTCACACCTGCTTGCAAGGACACGATATCCGCAATGTCTGTGACCGAGGCATCCACCAGCGAACCCATTTCGATCTGGCGGGAAGAACCGACGTTGTCTTTACCCACGTTGTCTTTGGGAGCAACGACCACAGTGGTCTTCATCTGAATGCCGGCTTTGGCCATGATCGGGGAAAGGCTGGCAGTCTGATCCACTTGGATCCGGACGTCCTGATAACTGACGTCGTTATACCCGATCAGTGAGAACTTTACGGTGTATGATCCGGGTGGAATATTGATAATGATCGCGGTTCCGCGGTCATTGGTCTGGCCACCTGTGATCCGTTGAGCCCCCTTGAAAACCGCGATATTGACGTATGCAAGCGTCTTACCTTGGTTGTCACGGGCTCTGACCGCAAGGCGTCCAGTGGTGGCAGCCTCTAAAAACACTGTGCTGACCACGAGTACTAACAGCAGGATCAATGCAAATTTACGCATCGAAAAACCTCCCTTCTTCCTTAGCTTTTTTATCTTCTAATATTAAGTCTACCAAAGGGCTTTCCCACAATGAAGCGGGTACTCTTCTTGTTAAAGTACGTCTATCTGATACACAAAAAACAGTCAAGCAGTTTTTTTTCCACGCTGAAGCTGACAGCCAAGCCCGGGCAGGATATGATCCGGATGCCTGAGCCGAGGCTTTCAAGCCTCCGTAAATTGTGTCTTGTGACCCGTTCACAGGTAACGCACCCGGATATCTTCTGAAGTTGCTTGCACTTCTCCCAGCATGAAGGCGTTCGTTTCAGCCAGGAGACGGCTTGCAAGCGAGGAATCGACCACAGCGATCATACCCACTCCCAGATTAAAGGCCTGCCGCATCACGTCGGTATCGATCTCTCCCCCCTCCTGCATCAGTTTGAAGAGCGGAGGAATTCTATGGGGATCCAAACTGATCAGAGCTTGGGTGCCTGAGGGCATCACCCGCTTCAGGTTGCCGTGGATACCGCCTCCGGTGATATGAGCCAGGGCGTGTAAACCAGGATCCTTCAGATACATTTTAAGGGTGGACAGATAACTGAGATGGACTGACAGCAGGATTTCTCCCAGTGGCTTCCCGTAATCCGGAATATAGCT
>JAKLEY010000007.1 GCA_022711455.1 Candidatus Cloacimonadota bacterium | reverse complement strand
GGTGGCATGGCCAAAGCCATTGAGACCGGTCTGCCCAAAATGCGCATCGAGGAAGCTGCAGCCAGACGTCAGGCCAGAATTGATTCCGGAGCAGATGTGATCGTGGGTGTGAACAAATATCCTCTTGAAACCGAAGCAGCCATGGACATCCTGGAAGTGGACAACTCCGCGGTGCGTGAAGCTCAGCTGAACCGTCTGCGCAAGCTGAAAGCGGAACGTGATGATGCCAAGGTTCAAGCCTGTCTGGCAGCCATCACCAAATGTGCTGAGACCAAACAGGGAAACCTTTTGGAATTGGCCGTTGAAGCCGCACGTCAACGCGCTTCCCTGGGAGAGATCTCCTCTGCCATGGAAAGCGTTTTCGGCAGGCATCAGGCTTCCATCAACCTGATCAAAAATATCTATAGCAGTGAGTATGCCAATATGGACGAGATCGAAAAAGTGAGAGAACTTACCGATAAATTCGCGGAAGAGGAAGGACGCCGTCCCCGCATTCTGATCGCGAAAATGGGACAGGACGGACACGACCGCGGAGCCAAAGTCGTGGCTACGGCCTATGCGGACATGGGCTTTGACGTGGATGTGGGACCTCTGTTCCAAACCCCGGCTGAGACCGCGCGTCAAGCTGTCGAAAACGACGTCCACATCGTGGGCATGAGTTCCCTGGCCGCGGGGCATAAAGTGCTGCTGCCACAGCTGATGGAAGAGCTGAAGAAGCTGGGACGCGAGGATATCATCGTGATCGTGGGTGGAGTGATCCCCGCTCAGGATTATGATTATCTCTATGAACACGGAGCTACTGCGATCTTCGGACCCGGAACCAAGCTCCCTCCCGCTGCCACCAAGATCATGGAAGAGCTCTTCAAACGTGTCTAAAGTGGAGGCGGAATCCTTCCGCCTTTTTAATGTAGCGGCGGAATCCTTCTGCCTGTAATAGTAGAGCCGGAATCCTTCCGCCTCTGTATCAAAACTAAACCCAGGAGCACAATAGATGATCGACCGACCCGACACCCGCAAGCCCGAATGGACCCCGCCCGACGCCGGAGCAGAATTTGCCTCGCGCGTCGTTAGTGGCGTGAATCCCGGCGCGAGCCCCAAAACAGTAAAATCAGGGATATCCTCCGTGGATACCGGGGTTTTGGTGGCAGGAATCCTTGCCGGGAACAGAACCATGCTGGCCAGAGCGATCACGATCATCGAAAGTAATTCCCTGAAACACTTTGAGCAAGGGCAGGAACTGATTCGTCAGCTCCTGCCCCGCTCGGGAAAATCAATCAGGATCGGCATCACAGGCACTCCCGGAGTGGGGAAGAGCACCTTCATCGAGGCCTTTGGAACCTGGCTGATCTCCAAGGGATTCAAAGTGGCAGTCTTAGCTGTGGATCCTTCTTCCACCCTTTCCCGGGGCAGCATTCTGGGTGATAAAACCAGGATGGAAAAGCTCTCCGTAGACCCGCGGAGTTTCATCCGTCCCTCTCCCAGCGGAGGAGTTCTGGGGGGAGTGGCACGCAAGACAAGAGAGACCATAATCCTTTGCGAGGCAGCAGGATATGATGTGATTCTGATCGAAACCGTAGGCGTCGGTCAATCCGAGACCACGGTGCGCTCGATGGTCGATTTCTTCTTACTTATGCAGATTGCCGGAGCCGGAGACGAACTGCAGGGCATCAAAAAGGGCATCATGGAACTGGCTGATCTGGTTGTGGTGAATAAAGCTGATGGTGATAACGTCTCCAGAGCAGAACTCACCCGCGCAGAGCTCAAAAACGCTTTGCACTACATACGTCATGCCACGCCGGGCTGGACCACCACAGCGCTAAGCTGCTCCGCGCTTAGCTCAGCAGGGATTCCTGAGATTTGGACGCAGATCAGTAAATTCTCCACCCTCACTCAAAGCAGCGGTTACTTTGAAGAACGCAGACACGCCCAGACCTCTCAGTGGTTTGAAGCCTTGCTGAATGAAGCTTTACTGGCCAGATACTATTCTGATCAAAATTTTATAACTGAGCTCAAACATGCTCGTGAAGCCATCAGCAAAGGTGAAGTACCGGTGGTGATGGCTGTTTCCCGGATTTTGGACAGCCTCAAACCCTGCCCCGATTAGCTCCCCCTTGGTCATATCGGTATCATACCGCTTGCTCACCGCTATCTAACCGCTTTCATACCGCTTCAGGAAGCGATATGCCAGGGATATGCCAGGGATATGTCAGGGATATGACTGAGTTAGGTCCGGCAGGGACTGTCTCGTAGAAACTACGAACCACTCATAACGCGTAACGCGTAACGCATAACTAATAACTCATCACTGAAGATCAGGGATGCAGATAGTCTATCACCAATATAGTGATGTCGTCATATTGGTTTTCTGTGTCCGAAAACTTGCGGGCTCCTGCCAGTATTGCTTTGGCGGTAGTTTCAGCGTTTGGATTCTGGAGTCCCTGAATCACTTCTTCCAGGCGTTGGATTCCAAAGAAAGATTCGCTTCTGGTCATGGACTCTGTGATCCCATCCGTAAAGAGGATGATCTCATCCCCAAGATCAAGCTGCGCTGTCTGATAGCCAATTTCCATATCCGGGAATACGCCCAGGGCAGTGGAGTGTGTATCGGAATATTTGGTGTAGCTGCGGTCTGCTTTACGAATATACAGGGGAACATGTCCGGCGTTTGAGAAGCTGAGTTTGCCTGTGTGCAGGTTTACCATGCCCAGGATCATGGTGACAAAATTGGCTTCTATGTTGTTCTCGCATAAGAATTTATTCAGGTCGGCGAGCAAGGTATCCGGGCTGGAATGATAGCTCCCTTTGGCACGCAAGTGAGTGCTGACCATGGTCATGGTCATGGCTGCAACAATGCCTTTACCAACCACATCCGCGATGCCGAAACAGAAAGTGTCTTTATCGATCATGAAATAATCATAGAGATCACCTCCGATATCACCGGCAGGTTCCAATATCCCGTGGATGCGAAGCCTATCCTGAAAGATCGAATGTTCAGGGTTCGACGGAATCAGTTTGCGCTGGATGGTGGAGGCAAACAGCACTTCACTCATGATGCGGTTCTTCTCGTCTGTGGTCTGCTTTAGATTCTGAATATAATTCTTCAGTGAATCTTTCATATTGTTAAAAGACTGGCTAAGCTGTGCCAGCTCTGAGAAGGTTGTGGCCTGTGGCAGGTCAATATCAAAATTACCTTCACCCAGGCGAGCCGCGGCAGTGGTGAGGGCTGTCAACGGTTTGTTGATATGAATCGTCCGCAAGACGATCACCAACGAGAGCAAGAGAAAGGCCAGCACAAAGATACCGAATTGGGTGACCAGCAGATTCTGGAGATCCTTGAAAATTCGCGCGTTAGGAACGACGACCGCCAATGACCAGCCATTTGATTTTAATGGGGCATAGGTGATCCAATCTTTCTTTTGGGGAGTGTTCTCTATGAGTTGAATGGTTCCGGATCCGCCCCTGATCATATCTTGACCGATTCTGCGCAGCTGAGGATCCTGCCTGCTTTCAGCGAGACTGAAGATACTTTCGTTCATCACCAGTGAGTCCGCGGGATGCGCGACTATAGTGCCGTTTCCGGAGATCATGAACATATATCCCAGATCATTTTGATCGGTTGGCATCACCAGGTTTTGCAGAGCAGCAAGAGCCAGATCCAGTCTAAGAACACCCGGCTGTCCGCTATTTGATGAGAAGGGGATTGAATAAGAGCTGACCAGTTTGTGATTACCTTCAAAATCGAACCAGGGCTCGGTCCAGCGGGCCTCACCGGTTTCATAGGGGATCTGAAACCAGTCCTGATAGGCGTAGTTGGCAGCGTCAAGATTGTGTTGTAAGATGGCTGAGCCGCTTTTATAATAAATTTTTGCCGGAAGACTGGAGCTCGCGGGATCTCTCGCAATGCAGACAGATACAAGATCAGGGCTGGTTTCGAGCAGTTTTTCAATCATGTCATCGGTTTCAGAGGGTCTGAGCAAATTCTGACCTTCCAGATAGCACACGTTTGTGGCCTGGTTTTCAATCTTGCGCAAACTTCCTTCGATCCGGTTGATATTGAGCTGAGCAACTGCTGTGACGTTATTTTTGGCGTTCTTCATCATCACCCGGGACATCAGAACCCTGGTCAGAATCAGTGACGTGAGCAGAATAGCAAGTAAAAAGATACTGAAAAAACCGATCAATTGATAGGTGAGCGAGTGGATCCTAATCTTGCGGAGCATTTGGAGCAAACCTTTCAAAGGGAGTGGAGGTCTTTAACAACCCATTCTGCAGCATGAGATTCTGGGCATCTTCATAGGAAGAACGCTGCAGGGTTCCCAACACACCGGCTTTGGCCAGGATCACTTCCCGCATTTTATCCAGCATCCATTTCTGGTGTGCGCGATTAGCGGGCAGATGGTCCCGGTTCATGATGTCGAGGACGATGCTTAGCGCTTCATCCCTGTGGTTGATGGCATAGAGCCAACCGTTCATGGTGGCTTCAGCAAAGTCCTTACAGAGCCGGGGATTGTTCAAATAATACTCTTCCGTGCAATAGATCCCGTCTTCCACAATATTCAAACCCACTTCACTGTAGGGGATGCTGAACAGCTCTTCAAAATCCATTCCTGCCTGATAGAGCAGATGATACTCATTGTAATTCATCACGTTCATGGCATCGACCGCGCCATTCAAAAAGAGGTTGATCGACCAATCCACAGGAACTATGGAAACATTCAGCTTGTTCTGTTTGAAAAAGATCAGCGACAGATCCCGAAAATCCGTGCGCCAGAGAGCTACTTTCCTGCCCTCCAGATCTTGAATGGAGTTGATGCCTTTCTCCCGCTTGGCGACCAGCATCAGGGACGACTTTTGGGAAACCTGGGCGATGTTTACAAAGTTCTGGCCTGTATCTCTGTGGCTGAGGGCAGTAAGTAAAAACAGGGTGCTGATATCGGTGCTTCCGTTTTCCAGCGAGGCCGCGGCAGGAGCCTGGGGACCTCCGCTCTGGATGATCACATCCAGACCAAAATCCTCATAGAAGCCCTTGGCTTTGGCAACGTAAACACCAGCAAACTGAGCCTGATGATGCCATTGAGGCAGAAATCGCACTATTCGTAAGTCTTCATGACGGTGAGTGGCTGTATTCGGAGGGACGGCTGCTGTTCGGCCGTTTTCTTTCTGCTTACATGCTGTAGCCAGCAAGAGCAGACCGATCCCGGTCAAAACGACTATCCGCCTCCACCAAAAGAGAGCTCCTCCGAAATGTTCATTAAAAAGACTCATTTCCCGACCATCCTGTCTCGGATTTATCTGTGCGAGTTAAAAGCATTACGGTTAAGATAAGCACTCGGGTCAGTTTAATCTGATAAACAAAACCTGCAAGGAATATCTGACCCTGAATCAATTCCTTGGCATTAAATCTATGGAAAATATTCCACAAAATAAGTTATTCTGGCAGAGATGCCGCAATAAACTCCCGGAAAAGGGGATGCGGCCTGTTTGGACGAGACTTGAACTCTGGGTGGAACTGGACTCCAAGATAGAATCGATGTTGCGGTATCTCAACAATTTCCACCAGTTGATCATCCGGTGAAGTCCCTGTGATCTTCAGTCCTTTGGTCGCCAATAGCTGCCTGTAGCTGTTGTTGAATTCATAGCGATGGCGATGGCGTTCCTGAATTTCCGAACAGCCGTAAATTTTGCGGGCAAGGCTCTTGGCTGCCAGTTTGCAAGGATATGCTCCCAGGCGCATAGTCCCGCCGATCTTTTCGATGTAGAGCTGATCCTCCATCAGGTGAATCACCGGGTTCTTGACCATTTCATCAAATTCTGAGCTGTTGGCATCATTTAATCCGCAGACATTTCTGGCAAATTCGATAACAGCCACTTGCATTCCAAGGCAAAGCCCCAGGAAGGGGATATTATGGGTGCGGGCATAAGCGGCGATGGCAATTTTCCCTTCGATCCCCCTGATGCCGAATCCACCCGGAATCAGGATCCCGTCCACTCCGGCCAGCTCTTTTTCCAAGTCTCCGGCTTTAAAATTGCGTTCGGAATCCACCCATTTCAGGTTCAGTTTGCGTTTGTGATAGGCAGCGCTGTGCCTCAGGGATTCTTCCACGCTCTTGTAGGCATCCTGATGGCGGACGTATTTACCGCAGACAGCAATGGTGACCTTTTCTGTGGCCTGATTGTTGCCGTCCAGATACTTCTGCCAGTCGTTCAGCTTGATATCACGGCAGTCCATACGGAAGTGATCACAGATGATCCGGGGCAGATTGGCTTTAAGATAGACCACCGGAACTTCATAAATGCATTTGACGTCGATGGCATTGATCACATGTTTGGTGGGGACGTTCGTAAAGAGGGCGATCTTGCTGAAAATGTCTTCTTCAAAGGGTTTTTCGCTTCGGCAAAGCAGGACGTCGGGTTGAATTCCTATCTCTCTCAGTTTATAGGCCGAGTGCTGGGTGGGCTTTGTCTTGAGCTCCCCGGCAGCCTTGATGTAGGGCACATATGTGAGCAGAATATACATGATGTTTTCGGGACCCAGATCTAACCTGAGCTGACGCACGGCTTCCAGAAAGGGCAGGCTTTCGATGTCACCCACGGTTCCGCCGATCTCTGTGATCACAACGTCATACTTTTCGCTCAGTTTTTGTATCCGGCTCTTAATCTCATTGGTCACGTGCGGGATAACCTGCACGGTCTTTCCCAGATACACGCCCTTGCGTTCGTTTTGCAGCACGCTTTCATAGATCTGCCCTGCAGAACAGCTGGAACCCCGGCTGAGGGATTCATCCACAAAGCGTTCATAGTGACCCAGATCCAGATCAGTCTCTGCTCCGTCATCGGTCACAAAAACTTCGCCATGCTGAAAGGGACTCATGGTGCCGGGATCGACATTGAGGTAGGGATCAAACTTTTGCAGAACAACCTTATAGCCCATGGACTTGAGTAAAAAACCAATGGAAGCTGTTGCTATGCCCTTACCCAGGGATGAGAGCACTCCGCCCATAACGAATATGTACTTTGCCATTTTATATCTCCATAAACAGGTCAATAAAAAAGGCGGGACAGCCGCCCCGCCTTAAGTTGATGAGCCTAAAGGCTCTTCAGTTCCGCCAGTGATTCCTTGATGGCGGTGACGGTATATTGCAGATCTTCGTAACTGTGACGATGACAGATATATCCGTGGTGATAAGGTTGCAGGAAGACATGGCGTCTGATCAGCTGGGTATAGAATTCGTTACGCAACTTTTTATAGAGGCCGGTCTCGTCTTTATCGAAGGTTACAAATGGCATCCAGGGCGCACCGCTGAAGGCTGCGGGAATTCCAGATTCAGAGATCACTTTCTCCACTTCTTTGGCAAACCAGGCGCCTTTCGCGGCAATGGAATCCAGCACTTTATCACGCTGGAGGATCTCGATGGTCTTCAGCGCGGCGATTTGAGCCTCGGTATTCGGGAAATAGGTGGAAGACAGGAAAACCTTATCCGCCATCACGTTCATGATCTCGCGCTTACCCACCAGCGCAGCAACGGAATAGCCGTTGGCCATGGCTTTGCCGACCGTGGTGAGATCGGGAGTGACGCCAAAATACTCTTGCGCGCCTCCCAGAGCACAGCGGAAACCACTGCGGATCTCGTCGAAAATCAGAACGCTGCCGTATTTATCAGCCAGCTTGCGAACTCCTTCCAGATAGCCGGGAGCAGGCATCTGCACCGGCGCGGCCAGTGGATGACCCACAGGGGTCACAATGATCCCTGCCATATCATCGGAATTGGCTTTCAGGATCTGTTCCAGCCCCTCAAGATCATTGTAATGGAATTCATAAATATCCTCATAGAGCTTGGCAGGGATGCCGCCTTTCACTTCCACACACCAGTCATGCCAACCGTGATATCCGCAGCGGGCGATCTTAGTCTTGCCGGTGAAGGCTCTGGCAGTGCGGATCGCGATAGTAGTGGCATCGCTACCGGTTTTGACCATAGCTGCCATTTCGCAAGAGGGGATGAGCTCGCAAAGCTTTTCTATCAATTGGTTGCTGATGGGCTGGGTCAGGCTGAAGCAGAAGCCTTTGCTTCTGATCTGTTCTATCACAGCATCGTCGACCTCTTCTTCACGGTAGCCCAGAATGATGGGACCATAAGCGCAGAGATAGTCAATATATTCATTGCCATCCACATCGATGATCTTGCCACCCTTGCCGGCTTCAAAAAAGATGGGGTATTCACCCGGTACAAAGTTATAGGGTCTGCGGATGCCGGCCACACCACCGGGGGCGAGGCGTTTGGCATCTTCAAACATAGCGAAGCTTTTGTCCAGTTTCAGTTTATCTGCCATGATCTAACTCCTTGTCCAGAGGCTGGCTATGCCCATTCCGCCACCGATGCACAGAGAGGCAAGCCCTTTGTGGCAATCACGGCGTTTCATTTCGTGTAAGAGGCTTACGATGATTCTGGCGCCACTGGCTCCGATCGGATGACCCAGAGCGATGGCACCGCCATTGACGTTCACAAGGGCGGGATCAAGCTTGCCCACACCTTCCAGTTCCAGTCCCTTAAGCACGGACAAAGACTGCGCGGCAAAGGCCTCATTGAGCTCTGCAAGTTCGATCTCACCAAGTTCCCAGCCTGCTTTATCCAAGACCTTCCTGATCGCTGGGACAGGTCCGTATCCCATGATGGCGGGATCCACACCCGCGGAGGCAGCATCAGTGAAATATGCAAGCGGAGTGAGCCCCAGTTCTCTGGCCTTTTCCTCGCTCATCATCAGCAGCAGGGCAGCGCTGTCGTTGATCCCGCTGGCATTTGCTGCAGTGACGGTTCCATCAGCCTTAAAGGCGGGACGAAGCTTGCTCAGGCTCTCTGCGGTGACGCCTGCGCGGGGGAACTCATCTTTATCGATCACGATCGGATCGCCTTTGCGTTGAGGGATGATCACAGGCACGATCTCATCTTTGAATTTACCGCTGTTCATTGCAGCTTCAGCTTTATTTTGGCTGGCCGCGGAGAAGGCATCCTGCTCCGCGCGGCTGATCTTATATTTCTCAGCCAGATTCTCGGCAGTGATACCCATGTGGTAGTTGTTAAAAATATCGCTAAGTCCATCATGAACCATCAGATCCATGATATTCTTGTCGCCCATTCTGGCACCCCAGCGGGCATCCATCAGGGCATAGGGGATCTGGCTCATGTTTTCTGTTCCACCAGCCAACACAAGCTCAGCTTCTCCGCTGAGGATCATAAGCGCGGCCAGGCTGACAGATTTCATCCCGCTGCCACAGACTTTGTTCACTGTGAAGGCAGGGATGTAATCAGGGATTCCGGCACCAATGGCAACCTGACGGGCGATGTTTTGTCCCATCCCGGCTCCACAAACATTGCCAATGATCACTTCGTCGATCAGTTCAGGTTTGATCCCGGTTTCTGCCAGAATTGCCTGAGCAACTGTGACTCCAAGTTTTACCGCGGACACATCCTTGAATGCTCCACCGAAATTGCCAATCGCAGTACGCTTGGCACACACGACAACGGCTCTTTTCATGAGACCTCCAGTATCTATTTTATTTTTCTTTGATATTCATTTTGCTGGGGGCTGCTTTTTAGTCAAGCCCGAATTGGCTTTTTCTGCAAATAGCTGCCAAGCTGCATCAGACAGCACACTTAGCGTTTCGTGATGGCTTGCACGGGGCAGCCCGCAAAATCTGCTTTGTTACCGCTCACACATACGTCGCACTGAATACACTTGCTGTTGTCGATTATCGCTTTGCCGTCGACCATTGTTATGGCATTAACCGGGCAATTCTGCACGCAGAGAGTGCATCCGATACAAGCAGCCGGATTGACGGTGTACTGCAGCTTCCTGGGTTCTTTCTTAAGGACCGGAACGGGTTTTTCCGTTGCTTCTGATGAGGGTACCGCAGGCTTGGGAGCCTCAAGGGTTGAGACCGAAACAGTGTCAGGAAGTACAGTTTTGAGTGGAGCAGGGGCAGGGATCAAGGCACCCGGAACTCCGATCACGCAACGTCTGCAGCCAATGCACAGGTCGGGATCGATCACGGCTTTGCCGTTTTGCATTTGGATGGCATTCACGGGGCATACTTTGATCAATTCAGGCTTGGCAAAGACTCCTTTGGCATGCAGGATCTGGATCACACCAAGAGCGACCAGAGCAAGGATCAGAAGGATCTGCAGAACAGTTTTCATTTTGTCTCCCGGCATTCATCGATGGTTCCCGGACGCGGGCATTTTTCGGCACACAGTCCACAGCCTATACAGTTTGGGTTGGTCACATATTCCTCTTCTAAAAGGTTGATATTCATCGGGCAATACAGACAGCAGACCCTGCAGTCGGTACAGCGTTCCAGATTACGACGGATCAGTCTGCGTTTAATTCCAAACAGCTTTCCTGCTGCCTGAGAGATATTCATCAGCGCGGCAAAAGGGCAAAGAAACCGGCACCAGAAGCGCTCGGTAAAGAATGCGCCTACCATACTGATCCCGATCACTATCAGTGCTCCTGAAGCAAGGGCCGGAAGCCGGGAGAGTCCATAGATCGGGCAAAGCTGAATATGACAATAGGCCAGACCTGTGCCTGCAAGGATAACTGTAACTGTCAAAATGATATACCGCAGCTTCACCAGCTTGCTTTCCAGATAGAGAGGAAGTTTTTTTTGCAGGCGATACTTGCGTTTGCGGACTTGGAACAGGCCTTCCTGAACAGTCCCCAAAGGGCAGATGTAGGAGCAGAACTTCCTGCCGATGAAGAGGTTACTGATCAGGATCAGGAGCCCGAGCAATATACCGGAAACAAAGAGCTGCATCGTCAAACGCAGGAGTTGATAGGGATTGAGCCCAAAACAGACTGCGGCATATGGACAAGCGGAGTGGATAGCCTGTTTTCCGGTGATCATAACCATGCTAAGAATCCCAAAACCCAATAGCAGAAAGACTATCTGGATGCTCAAGCGTATGATTTGAGCCGAAGAATTCTTTGCTTTTGCCATCTACAACAGCCCCATAGCCATGCGTTCAGAGCTGCTCTTACGATCCCGGGCGGGATTACTTTCACCCAGCAGCAGCTCATTAAAGGTGGCTGCCTGAGTCTCGTAAAACACTCCGATATAGATGTTTTCGGTCTCTTTGCTGAGTTTCATTGCCTCATAGATGTCGGCAGGTGTGGATTCCAAAGCCTTCACTTTTTCGTTGTATAGCCTGTATGTGTTGTTATAGCTCACGCAGGGCTGAAGCACTTCCACAAAGGAAAAACCCTTGTGCAGCACTGCTTTGCTTATGATCTCAGTAAGATGTTTGGGATTGGCGGAATAGGATCTGGCCACAAAAGTCGCTCCGGCTTCCAGCAGTAAGCCGCAAGCAGAGAAGGGACGCTCGATGCTGCCGGTGGGGCTGGACAGCCCTTTGTAACCGAGGTTACTGAGAGGAGAAAACTGCCCGGTGGTGAGCCCGTAATTTCCATTGTTGTGCAAGATCAAAGTGAGATCGACATTGCGTTTGGCGGCAAAGAGCGTATGTTCCAAACCCTCTCCCAGGCTGTCTCCGTCTCCTCCGAAACTTATAACTTTCAGCTGTGGGTTTGCCAGCTTGAGACCCGTAGCCGTGGCGATTGCCCTGCCATGCAAACCGTAGATCCCGGAAAGCGCAAGATAGTCAAAGATCTTGCCATGGCACCCGATCCCTGAAGTGATGCAGAAATCAGCAAGCGGAATTCCGCTCTCCACAAGATTTGTCACTGCAGATTTGACAGCGTTTAAAATCCCAAAATCACCGCAGCCGGGACACCAGGAATTTTCTTTGTGAGTATCCAGACTACGCATGGAATCCCTCCTCAATTTGCTTGGCAAGCTGCTCCGGATCGAAGCTGCGTCCGTCATAACGGTTCAAATGACCGATTGTTTTCAGCCCGAGCTTTTCCTGCAGTAACCGGGAAAATGCTCCGCTTTGAGAATGCTCGGCCACCAGGGCTTCAGATCCTTGAAAGGCTTCCAGTTCATGGTAAGGAAAGGGGTCAAGATAGATCAACGATATGATCGAATATTCATCAGGAAGGAGTTTGAGGGCTTCTCTCAGCTCCAGAACAGTGGAACCATAGGCAAAGATCAGCTTGTGTCCGGAGCCGTATTTTGCCACGCGCTGATAGTTCAAAGTGGCCCCGGCTATGCCTGCGCGTTTACGTTGACGCTTATCTTTCATGGCTTTAACTGCCTCGGCCTGATCTGTGCGCAAGCCGCTTTCCAGATGTTCATGCGAATTCCACTTGATGATCTGATCCGCGGGAGGGAAAAGCAGGGGTGATATGCCGTCAGAGCTTATTTGATAACGCTTGTAGTCTTCTGGGGATTCCGGTGTTTGGGGATCGGCAGCTTCGATTTTGGAGAGCTCAAGCCTTACTCCGGTAAGGCTTTCTGATAAATGTTTCTCTGTGAGCAGGATCACCGGGATCTGGAATTTCCAGGCCAGACAGAGCAGCTCTGAAGCCAGTGTGAAAGCTCGCTCGAAGCTATCCGGGCTTGCCACGATCCTGCAGAATTCACCATGTCCCTGATGCAGGGCAAAATTCAAATCTTCCTGAGCTGTGTAGGTGCTAACTCCGGTGGCGGGACCGGGACGTGAGGAGAGCACGCAAAGCAAGGGGGCTTCCACCATTCCCGCCAGTGAAAAGGCTTCCTGCATGAGAGCAAAGCCACCTCCACTGCTGCCGACAGCAGCTCTGGCACCTGCAACGACTGCTCCTACAGCCATATTTGCTGCTGCCAGTTCACTTTCAGCATGTATTGCATAAACACCCAGATCCTTTCTTGCCGCATAATAATGCAACAAGGATGAAGCGGGAGTCATCGGATAGGCAAAGTAAAAATCCAGCCCTGCAGCCCAGGCTCCGAGAGCGATCGCCTGATTTCCCGAAAGCAGTTTTCCGGGTTTGGAATCGGGTTTGGGGACGGGCAGGCTGCCTTTTAGAGTGATCAAACCGAAGACCTTTTCGGCAAAAAGCAGATTGACTTCGACATCCCGTTTATAGGATCTGCGGATGGCAGTATAAAGAAGATCCTGATCTAAACCATAGTGCGCAAAGAAAATGGTGAGCGCGGCAATGCTGACATTGGAAACTCCGGTTTCTTTCATCAGGCTGCTCAGAGCCAAGCCGATCCCCTCTGTCTCCAAAGTCCCGTCCTGATTGTAATAGAGGCTGCCGGAAGGCGACAGACTGTCCCGATGCAGATCAAGACTGCGCTGGTCAAAACAGATGATCAATTCGGCTTTGGCATAGCTGTTGAATACCGGGTCAGAGGCAAAACTCACAACGCTGAAATTGTGGCCACCCTTGATCAAACTCTGGTAATCATCCATCTGAAAACTGTATAAACCAAGGCTGTTCAACACTTCTGAGATCACCTGGGCCACTTTTTTGACGCCCTCACCGGCTTTCCCGCCGATGATCAGGCTACGGGGTCTTTCTCTCACTGAATTCTCCTGTCAAAGTCATTAAAGCAAGGCTGAAAAAAGCGTAACTATTGTCAAGCAAAAGCTCCAAACTGCTTGCCGGCGTTCTTCTCTTAAGATGAACTCTCTCCAGACCCTGGCTTCTGCCTGTCATCTCACTTGCCGAAGCGGTTTGAAAGCGGTTAGATAGCGGTTAGCAAGCGGTATGACAGGGATAAGATCACAGGCTGGAATCTATGATCAAGGGCATAAGTTGATTGGAAAGCCTTTGTTCCTGCTCCTGCAGACAAGAAAGTCTGCAATCCACACTAAGCTCAGCCCTGCTCGTCAAATCTCCGTGTCTCCGTGTATCTGTGCCTCTGTGTTAAAAAAACCCCCTCAGAACTGCAGATTCAGATTGAGAGTGGTTCGCCAATCCAAGCTGGAAAGTGAGTCTCCAAGGGGTGAAAGCGTGAATTCCAGCACGGAATCGTTGTCGAAATTCCATGCCAGGCCCAGCAGCAGATTGTATTCTTTCCAGGAACCCCAGCTGAGTTTGGGTTGGATCAGATAGTAGAGATCGGAGATATCATGGCGGATGGAGCAGCTGGCCGTGTAGCGTTCATTGGGTTTGTTCATCAGGTATTGGTTGCCCTCTTGCCTGCCATATTCGCTCCGCTCGTAAGCCATTGAGAGTTCAACTGAAAAGGCGTTTTCTCCGCTGGGACGGTAGGGCAGCGAGATCCAGCGGCTGTCTCCACTCCGTGCCAGCAGCGGAAAGCTGTCGTAAACCAAGCTGTATCTTCCGCTTAGCTGACGATATAGTCCATTCACCCTCTGTTCTGTCTTATAGATGTAATCCGTGTAATCTGCCCGGATCTGATAGTTTTGGCGAAATTGAAGCTTGTCTCCCAGCACGACCGAGATCTCCGGCAAGAGGCTGACGCTGTTGATCTGGTTGTTGTTTGAAGAGAGCAGGCTATCGGTATAGACGTCATCCGTGAGCACCCAAAGCAGCCATCCCGCCAGACGGATCCTATCTTTATAATAGTGTTTCCAGCCTGCTTTCAGGTTGATGTGGCGCAGATCGTTATCCAGCTTATGCTCACTATCAGGATAGATGGTGCGCTGGAGATCGACGCTTCCTCCCAGAGTGAGAGAATCCAGACGTGAATACTCCCATTTGACAATACTTTCAAGGCTCCGAAATTCGGAAAGCCGGTTGGAATTGGTGTAGCTGAATTCCTTTTCCGCATAGTTATGCATAATTCTGGTCTGAACTTGTAACCGGGGCAGGAAGTCATATTCCAGGCTGAGTCCTGCCTGATTGAGGAAATCGGAATTGTTGCGGGTAATATTCTCTTCCAGATTGGTTTTTCGTTGCATGAAGTTGTCGTTCAGATTCAGGCGTAGCTTCGAGCTTGGATTGAGGCTCAGATTGGTGTTCCAATACAGCTGGTGACGGGTCTGAAGATCATTCTGCTGATAGGAACCCCCTCCCTCCGGATCGGGGCTGAGGACAAGGGTGTAGAGCCGGTCACTGCGGTCATCATAGTTCAGATTTGTAGAAACCTGAGTGCTATAACCGGAGTATTGATACCAGGCATTCAAGCGCTGGAAGTTAAAGTACTCCCAGTCCAGATTCTTATGTTCGATCCCTGCCCTCAGGCCATAATCCCCAAAAGCTCTTGAGGACGAATATCTCAGCGCAGAAGCGACCGAGATACCGTCGCTGCGGATGACATTGCGGGGAGAAAATGGATCTTCTTCACTGCGGAAATAACCTTTGGAGCCCAGCTCGAGCACCAGTGAATCGAGCGGGGAAAACTCTGCAGAATAGCCCAAAAAACCCAGACGACTCTGGTATTTGGCAGTTTCGGGGGCCAGATCATTTTGGTCATAATGATATTCGTATCCGGTGAGCAGAGTCTGCTGCAGGCGTTTGTAAAGGTAAGAAAAATTCATGCCCAGTTTGGCATTTTTAGTGTTCTGATTAAAGTTCAGCCGGTTCTCCTGAGATGAAGCTCCTGAAACGGATATCTGCGCGTTTTTGAGGGGGCTGAGCTGATACTGCAGCTGATTCTCGATCAGCCGGATCTTATTGCTGTTATAGACGTAAAACTCGAGATTCCGCTCTGCGGCGCTAAGGCCTGTGGCGCAAAGCGTCAATAATATCGCAAAGACGGATGAATTCGGCTTCACTAAAGGTCTCTCCGCGTCGGGTCAAATCCAGTTTGGAATGTTTCTCCAGCGCCGCAATCTCCAGCTTGCTGAGCATTTGCATGAGATTGTTGCGAAAGGTCTTGCGTCTGTGCATAAAAGCGTGGTGGATCAGTTGGTGAAAGACGGCAGGATTCTGTAGTCTGGGCGGATCTATCCGGGGGCTCATCACAATCACTGCGGAGTCAACCCCCGGAACGGGATCAAACATCTCACGGGGTACCTGCAGCGCGATCCTGATCTCGAAGAGAAGCTGCAAACGCAGGGTCATCAGACCATATGCCTTGGTGCCAACAGATGCTGTAAGCCGCTCAGCCACTTCTTTTTGAAGCATCAGAACGATACGGCTGAAGCTGGTATGATGTGTCTCCAGACGTGAGAGCAGGGGAGAAGTGATCTGGTAGGGGATATTGGCGATCAGCTTGATGTGTTCCGGTTCCTGAGCCAGCAGCTCGTTCCAGTCCACCCGCAGGACGTCTGCCCGCAACAAATTGAGCTGGTCTCCAAACAGAGTTTTGAGCGGATCTTCCAAACGGCGATCAAGCTCAAAAGCCATCAACCTGGCGCCTCTTTGGATGATCTGGGTGGTCAGGATGCCTTTTCCGGGTCCGATCTCCCAGACAGACTCACCGGGGATGATCTCTCCGGCATCAGCGATCGCTGAGGCAATGGAGGGATCGATCAGGAAATTCTGACCAAGTTCTTTGAGGGCTTTCATTTAGATAGTAAAAAGTTTGGAAACAGGACGCACACTTCTCATAAAAATGAGGTTGTTTCCTGTTTCCAAATAAGCTTTAAGCGGATAATTTGACTGCCGCAATGCCTTTGCAGACTTTGCAGACTTTAACGGTTTTTTCTGCAGCTTTGACTTCATGCAGGACCTTGACACCGGTGCGGTGACAAACTGGGCATTCGCCTCTGCCATGAGCCGGAAGGTTCTTTATTCCTTTACCACGAAAGTTCTTTGCCATTTGTATCTCCTTTTGGAATCTGGGACTAATGTAGTTTGCCATGTTTAAATCATAGCCGATTACGTCGAGCTTTTTTTAGCGGCCGGTGAATTTGCTTGACAAGAACAGCCCTCCGTTTTGTCTGGCAAAACTGCGGGGTGTAGCGCAGTCCGGTTAGCGCACGTGGTTTGGGACCACGGGGTCGGAGGTTCAAATCCTCTCACCCCGACCAGTATATTATTATCCAGTGGGTGATTAGCTCAGCTGGGAGAGCGCTTGCTTTACACGCAAGTGGTCGGGGGTTCAAGTCCCTCATCACCCACCATATCCCCAAACAAAGCAAGGGTGGAACATGAAAATAGCAGTTACCGGAGCCAACGGCTTCGTCGGTTCAGGCCTGCTGAGCAGGCTTTCAGCCTGGTCTTATGAGCCTGTTGCCCTGATCAGAAAATCCGCTTCGTTTGCTCCCCTAAAAGGCGTCGAAACCCGAATTGTCGATTACTCTCAACCCTCCTCTATCCTCGAGGCCATCTCTGATGTCGATATTCTCATCCACAATGCCGGATCCACCAAAGCCTTGACCTACGCTCAGATATATGAATCAAACGTCCAGGTCACGCGTCAGGTCCTCCGGGCAGTCAATCAGTCCCCGTCAGTATTTCAGTTCATCCTGATCTCCTCCCAGGCGGCTTCACGTCCCTCCCTGAACGGAGTTGCTGTTACCGAAGATCAGCCCTGCGCTCCTGTTACCTGGTATGGTAAAAGCAAGCAGAGAGCCGAAGAGCTGGTCCGTAAAGAATGCGGGAAAAACTGGACGATCATTCGTCCCTGTCCGATCTACGGTCCCGGTGACAAAGATTTTCTGGCTCTTGCCCGCTTGATCGGTAAGGGGCTGAATATCCGGATCGGCAGCCGGGATAAAGCCGTTAACATGATTTTTATCGATGAGTTAGCCAATTTGATAGAGTTGTGCTTTGCCAATAAGAAAGCGTATGGAGAAGTCTTCTTTGCCACAGATGGCATATCCTACACTCAAGGCGAGATCACCGATCTGATGGCACAAGCCATTGGCAGGAAAGCATATGCTGTCACAATTCCTGATGCTGCCGCGAAGCTGATCTTCAGCCTCGGCGAACTCATTGGCAGAGTCAGCGGAAGACCTTTGGTGATCAACAAGCAAAAACAAAATGAGATCATGGCTGAAGGCTGGCTGTGTAGCATAAACAAAGCCCAAAACCTGCTCGGGTTCAATCCCGAAGCCGATCTGAAGGCTCATATTGAGGAGACCATTTCTTGGTACAAAGAATCCTCCTGGCTCTGATCCTCAGTTTTATCGTCACTGCTTGCCTGGCTCAGCCCGACAGCCTGGAAGTGGTGTCCCCGGATACCTTATTGACTCAGTCTCCCCAAGTGGACAGAGCCCTCATTGAAGCTCAGATCGTCCGGCAGATGAACACGCGTGATCTCTTCCGTCCTTTCCTGCGGGAATCTTCTCCACAGCTTTCCTCCCTTGATCTCTATCGTGCATCCTATCACGCGGTTGGGCTGGATAACGCCCTCACCGCAAGTGAGCGTCATGGCTTCACAACGCTGCCCGGGATCTGGTCCCGAGCCTATATCCTGCAGCACTACGACACGTTTTATGAACAAAGCTCGAGAGGCAGCACGCTGGTCTACGGTGAGGACGACTACACACAGCCGGTGATGCTGACCGATCTGCAAGCCGGATTGGGAGATTATGAATTTAACTTCGCGCGGCTGGGTCTGAAGAAGAATCAGCTCTTCGGATTCCCCGGGCTCTCTTATCGTCTGGATTTTCTGGCTCAGACGGGGCTCTGGACCGGGATCGATCACGATCAAACCTCGATGCGTCACTATCTCAGTGCGCGGCTGGGTAAGTTCCTGATAGAGACCGAATACGCAAATTGGGCTGTCGATGCCAGCTCTCAGGACCTGCAGCCTTTGTGGTGGAAGAGCAGCAACTTTGTGATCGATCACAAACTGCGACAGCTATATGCCGCCTTGCGTAATCCCTGGCTGGACCTCAGTCTGCTCTCCACAGCGGAACGGGCAAAGGCAGGCACGGTCGGACTGGATCAAAAGAACAGTTCGCTACAGCTCAAGGCCTCCAAAACGCTAAAGGTAGGCAAACACTCACTGAGCGCGGAATACGAACATCTTCAGACCGATCTGGACTACAGTCCGCGCAACACATCAGTCAGCAGGATCTATGATGATCTGCTGAAGGCAGTCTACGGCTTTAGCAACGCAGATCTGAACCTGCAGCTGGAAGCAGAGCTCTATGATTTTGAACACTTACGGTTGGAGGGCGACAGCGCCTGGAACTGGTTGGGAATGACGCTCGGGATGCGTGGAATGGTCAGCGGTCTGGATCCTGAGCCCGTTTCCCTGATCGATATCTACAACCCCGCGCTCGTGATCACACCTGTAAATCAATACCTGAATGCCATGGCTTCGGGCTATCTTTCGGCTCACCTGAGCCCCGCGCTCAGCATTGGTCTGAATGCCGGGCTGAAGCAGTATCACAGCCCCGGAACCGGCCCTGCCTGGGAGGATCGGACTCAGCTACCCTTCGCGGATATGAAAGCGGGGCTGGAGACGAGTTTTGGCAGCTATAGGCTAAGTGCAGGACAGAGCGTTAATTGGCAGGGACAAGCGGAACCTGTTCCCGGGGGCTTCGAAATTGCCGAATTGCCGCAGTGGCGCTATCAGACCCATATTCAGCTCCAACGGGACATGCGCAATGATAACCGGCTCTTTGGTGGGCTCAGTTACCTCGGACATAGCAGCTATTTCAGCGCCACGCAAAGCGGGCAGGAATTCTACGCTGCCGGGATCATGGATCTTTGGGCGGGAGTTCAGATCAGCAAGCTGTTTGAGCTGAAGCTCAGCTTCAAGAATGTGCTCGATACCGACATTTATGGTGTGTATCCGGTCCCGCGGTCAGTGCATGCCACTCTCCGCTGGTTCTATTTGAATTAAGTCTTCAGATGTTCATGCAGGAAATCATGATATTCCTGATTCCTGAACACCAGCTCCTCATGAGTTCCTTTGTGGCAAATCCCTCCGGAATCGATAAACAGCACTGAATCGACATAGCGGATGGTGGACAAGCGATGGGAGATCACGATCGCGCTGATTCCAGGATACTTACTTTCAATGTCCTGCCAGAGTCTCTCTTCATTCTCCGCATCTAACGAAGCCGTAATGTCATCCAGAATCAAGAGTTGCGGCCTTCTGATCAAAGCCCTGGCGATGGTGATCCGTTGTTTTTGCCCACCGGAAACACCCAGACCTCTGGAACCCACGACAGTCTCATCCAACTGCGGGAAAGCCTCGATCTCGGATTCCAACTGGGAGGTCTTCAGAGCTGTCTGATATTCATCCGCGCTTTTATCCACAGCGGCAAAGCGGATGTTTTTGCTGATGGTTCCCCCAAAGAGTACGGGTTCCTGAGGCACATAACCGATCTGATCCCGGATGCTGGTTTGATCCAGCAAATTCAGATCTTTTCCATTGACCAGAATCCGCCCGGCATAGGGTGGGATCAAGCCAACTATCATATTGGCAATGCTGGATTTGCCAGCGCCGGTGGCTCCCAGGATCAGGAGCTTTTCACCCTTGCTCAGGCTGAAGCTGCAATCCCTCAGCACCGGCTCGGTCTTGTCATGATACTGGCATTGGACGGATTCGAACCGGAGGCTGTCCAGACTCCCGACTCTCTCTTTATCTCCGGCTTCGTGATGATAGCTGGGATAGTCTTTCATTTCGTCGAGCCGGTCGATATTCACAAAGGCCTGTTTGCCGGAAACGAAAAGCTGGGGCAGGTCCAGCAGGGGATAGATCATCATGCTCATGTAGGTGTAAAAGAGGAAGAAAGTTCCGATCGAAATTGTTCCCTTCACAGCCATGTAGCCACCAAAGAGGATGACCGCGATCTGGGCGAAGTAATCGATATACTCATAGATCAGATGCAGCACGGCATTGAGCTTGACCACGCTCATCTCGGTCTTGAAGCGCTTGGCCAAAGCGAGGTCGAAGAAGCGGTTATATTTCTCTTCACTCACAAAGGCTTTCACGATCCGGATCCCGGAAAAGCTCATCTCCAGCTGGGAGTTGATATAGCTGATGGCTTGCTGGTTGCGTTCGAAATTCTTGTAGAGTTTATCGGAGGTGAAATAGAAAACCCCCATCATCAGAGGCAGGGGAGAGATAGAGAAGAGAGTGAGCTTCCAATTGATGGAAAACATCACCGCCAGCGAAAAAGCTATCATGGAAAAGGAATTGAAGGCACGGAAGATGCCTGAACACAGAAACCAGCTGATCTTGGGAAAGTCCGATAGATCGTCCGTGAGCCGGGTCACCACATCCCCTGTCCTATAGGTCTGGAAGAATCGATAGTCCTTGCGGCAGATGTATTTGAAATAGAACATGCGCAGGCTGTGTTCAAAGCGCAGATTCACCATAGCCCGGAAAGAGGGATAGACCCCGGTGATCAGCTGAGCCACACCAATCGCCAGAAAGAGCATGATGATGCGGTTGATCGATGCCATCGCGGCCTTATATTGATCCGGATTTGCCAGCAGGACTTCGGGCTTGGCAACAGCTTTCAAGAGATCGATAAGTTTCTTGAAGACAAAAGGGTATGCAATGGACACAGCAGATGAGGCAAGGGTGAAGAAAACCATGATCACGATAAACCACTTCTGCGCGACCCACTGGCGGAAGATCCATTTCAAGTGCTTATTCATTCTGTGCCCCCTGCAGAAGCTGGAGTTCCACCAGCTTGCGGTATTCAGCGGAGCTTTGGAGCAGATCCTGATGCTTCCCGTGATCTATGATCTCACCCTCCTTGAAGAAAAGGATATTATCCGCGCCCAACACGGAAGTGAGCCTGTGAGCAACAATCACGGCCGTTTTACCACTCAGAACCTCTTGCATTGAGCGCTGGATCTTGGCTTCGGTCTGAGGATCGATCGAGGCAGTGGCTTCGTCCATGATCACGATCTCGGGCTTGAAAGCCAGGGCCCGGGCAAAGGAGATAAGTTGCTTCTCACCCTGGGAGATATTCTGTCCGCGCTCTGCCAATTCAGCATCCAGACCACCTTCCTGATGCCTGATGAAATCATCCATCTGTACGATACTAATAGCCTGCTCCACTCCGGTATCAGAAACATCGTCGTTATAGACGCGCACGTTTTCCAGGATCGAGCCGGGGAAGAGGAAGATATCCTGCAGGATGAGCCCGATCTTGGCGCGCCAGGCTCGGAAATCAAGCTCGGAAAGCGGCTTACCATCCACAAGTATTCTGCCTTTCTGCACCGGATAAAAGCCACAAAGCAGACTGATGGTCGTGGTCTTCCCGCTGCCGGAAGCACCCACCAGAGCAATCTGAGAGCCTTTCGGAATGCAGAAACTTACGTCCTTGAGCACCCATTCTTCAGCTTTATAAGCAAACCAAACATGATCGAAAACGATCTCATGCTCAAACACAGGCAGTTCCGAACCAGTGAACAACTCATCTTCGGTCGGCAGTTCCGTGAGTTCCAGTATGCGTTTGAGCGACACAAATGAGCGCTGGATCTGCATCACGTTTTCGGAGATGTTCATCAGAGGCCAGATCATGCGGTACATATATTGGATAAAGATGATCAGGGTGCCCAAAGAGATCATTCCGGTGAGGATCCGCGGTGCTGAAACTTTGATGATCAACACGATGAAGAGCACGCTGAAGACAAACATGAACACACTCTGAGAACCGTATTCTATAAAGGATGTACGGGTTTCCAGACGTTTCTTGGCTCGTGAGGCTTCATCCAGTTCACGGATAACCCGAGCCTCCTGATTGAGCACCTGTACCAGCTGCATGCCCTGCACAAAATCCGTGATCCGGGCTGTAACTTCCGCATATTTTTCTCTAATCTGCCGATAGAATTTGGAGAGATATCTGATCAGATAATAATAGGTTATGATCGCAATCACCACCGCGGGCAGGATAAGAAGCGTGATCATCTTTTCCCGAAGGAAGAGAACCAGGAAGACTCCCGCAAAGAAAAGCAGGTTGCCAATAATCATGATGGAAAGATCGGAGAAGAGCACTTTTACTCTTTCGCTGTCGCTCTCAACTCTGGCGATCAGCTCGCCCACAGGCTGTTCGTTGAACCAGGGAATGGGCAGCTTGAGCAAATGATTGAAGACCTGGGATTTGAATTGGGTGATGATCTTAATGCCCAGTCTGGACAGCAGCACTATCTGCAGATAGGAAAGCAAACCGGAAAAGATTACGACCACTACAAAGAAGATGCCATAGCGGAACATCTCCGCCATATTATTGTTGGGAATGCTTTTATCGATGATATGCGCCAGGATCAGCGGATCCAGCAAACGCAAACCGCTGGTGATCAGCATGGCAAAGAGCCCAAACAGAAGCAGCCCTCTATCCTTCTTGATGTAGGGGTAGAGGAGCCTGAGATAGTAGAAGGTGGATTGCTTCTTTTCGGACACTCTGTTTCCTTTTGCCGGGAATTCTGTTTTCGCAATTAAAACTACGCGGGCAAAAAAGCCCGCGTAAGTCTATCATAAAGTAATGGTCGGGATGACTGGATTCGAACCAGCGACTTCTCGGTCCCGAACCGAGCGCGCTAACCGGACTGCGCTACATCCCGACCGCTATCGGGCAAAGCTTTTGAAGGGCTGCTATCTGTCAAGATTATTCTTTGGAGATGGCTTTCAGCAAACGCTCCGCTTCTTCAGCCGTGATTTTTCCGCTTTCCAGCATTTGGAGGATCTTGAGACGGCTTTGATCGGCCACCACTTCTTTCTCCAGCCCCTTCAATTCGAATGCTGAGGGAATGATCCGCTTGATCTTCTCGATCACTTTGGCAGAGATAGCGGCTCCGGCTTCATCGGCATCCAGATGGAAATGCGTGTTGAACACCTTGTCCTTAAATCCCTTGATCTTTTCCTGATTGGCCTTATCCTGAAAAGTCTGGACGAGATCCTTGAATGCAGTCTGGATCTCCGCGCCGATGCTTTCGACAGAGACGGCAACCTTGTCTTTGGCAGCATTGAAATCAATGCTTTCCACGGTCTGCTTCAATTTGGCCATGGCGTCGGACAGCACTTGTTTGATCTTGTCTTCATTGATGCTTTCCAGCCCGCGGTTGGCATAGGCTAAGATATTTTCCAGCAGCGCGCTCACCTTCTCTTTGTCTTCCATGGATTTGGATTTCAGGATCGTCTCCTTGAGCTGTTCGATCTTGCTCTGCAGAAAGTCCAGATTGAGATGGCGGTCGTGGCTCAGCTTGATGGCTCCATTCTCGGTCTTGATCTTGATCTTAGCCCCTCCGTCCCCGCTCAGGATACTCTGGAATCCATCTTCCCTGGTCACGGGGACTTCCAGTTTGTTGATGATGGAGCCAAGTTCCTGTTCCATCATGATCTCAAAACCCCAAAGGCTGGGCAGGACCAGCTGGATCACTCCGTTCTCATTTTCAAAATCCAGCCGGGCATCATCCACCGGCAGGGTTTCATAATAGATGACTCCGTTTTCGTTGGTGATCTTAGCCTCCGTGAAAGCTGATGAACGCATCTTGATCGCTCCGTTCTCGCTTTCCACAGAGAGTTTATCACCCTTCAGTGAGTCCGTGGAGAGCGGTCCATTCTCCAACTCAACGAAGACGTTACCCTGATGATTTCTGATCTTAAGCGCGCCGTTCTCACTTTCCAGATGAAGGTCACCGATGCAGTTTGAGATCACCGTGGCACCGTTTTCGATCTCCAGCCTGATCTCAGAGCTCAAGCCGGCAACGTTAAATGATTCATTTTCGGCCTCCAGCAAGACTGTTTCCAGCTGCGGGAGGGCAATTTGCAGTTTGAATTCGTCCCTGCGGAAGGAACCGTCTGCCAAATCATCGATCTCTTGCAGTTCCAGGATGATCTGGGATGAATCCAGCTTGATGTCGATGTAGTCAGCAAGGTTGATATCATCGATGTGATCCTTGTATTTCAGATCGGCACTGATCTCCAATTCACCGCTCTCAGAGGCGAACACAGTTAGCGGACCCATGTGGTTTACGAGCTTGATAGATTTTGCTTCCGGATACGAGTAGACTTGACGAAAACTGATATTCTTCATTTGTTTCTCCTTGTTTCGATCATGGACAGGGCTTCTTCGACCGAGATGAAACCTTCATCCAGGTCATTCATAATATCGCTGAAATCACTTTCCGGGCTTTCTGTTCCCCGGATTTTACGCACGATCTCGCTCAAACGGTTTTTAACAGTAGGATAGGAAATATTCAGGCGTTTTTCCATCTCTTTGATGTTGCCCTGGCAAATCAGAAAGAGACGGGTGAATTCAAGCTGCTCACGCGTCAGAGCCTCCAGGAAGTTTGTCTCAAACTCCCCTTTCAGGCTCAGATCACAGGCTTCACAATAGTATTCCCTGATCTTTAGCTTATGCTGACATACCGGGCAGGAACTGAGTTTCATTCGGTCTCCTTCAATAATATTAAGGCTGATATCAAAATATCTGAAGACATCCTAATGAGCAGCTTAATAATGTCAAGGACAATTTTAAACACGTGCTGCTAAACGAGTGTCTTGACCGGAGTGCTCACAAATGATCTCTACCAATATTTCTATTGACAGCAGGATAATACTTTTTAAGCATGCAGAGAAACAAATATAACTGGAGGAACGATGAATAATGAAGAGATCAGAGCGGAAGCCAGAAGCCTGTTGACAGGCAGATGGAACAAGTGTCTGCTGATTTGGTTGATATTTTTCGCCATCACGGGGGTCTACTCCGGGATTTTACGAGCGGCAGTACCCGGGCTTGATACCATTGTCTCTTTAGTGATTGGCGGTCCCATCTGGCTGGGAATCATAGCCATCTTTTTCAAAGTCTATCGCAAGGAAGAATTCATCATCGACGAAATGTTCGACGGATTCAAGGAATTCAAGCGTGCCATGGTGGCCTATTTGTTGATTTGTCTCTACACAATTCTGTGGAGTTTGCTCCTGATAGTGCCCGGAATCATTGCCGGTATTGGATATTCCCAGGCCTTTCTGATCATGCACGAGGATAAAAACATCTCTCCTCAGGATGCCATGAATCAGAGCAAGGCCATGATGATGGGTCACAAAACAGAGTTCTTTATGCTGCAGCTATCCTTTATCGGATGGGTGATTTTGGGCATCCTGAGCTTTGGGATCGGGATGCTCTGGGTGAGCTCTTACATCCAGACCGCAAATGTGATTTATTATCATCGGTTAAAAGCTGTCTGAAAGATTAAAGCTTGACAGTATCCGATTATGATAACCAATAGCCCCAGACTCACAGGAAAGGAGAATACATGAAGTTTTTACATTTGAGTTTAGCTCTGATATTGCTTGTCACTTTCTGCCTTTGTGCTTGCGCCCAAAACACCAAAGCCAAGACCCAGCCTGCTCCCAAGACCGCCTCCAAACCGGTCGATCCCGCTATGGAACAGATCCGCATCCAAGTGGACAAATACAAACCCGGGATTGTCGATCTCTTCAACAAACAGAATAACGGCACTCCGATGAAGGGTCTGCTCTCGATCACGCTATATCTGACAGAGGATGGAACCGTTGCTCTGTCCGATATCAACCCTGTGAGGGGTAACTTTAGCAACACATTTTTGATCGCGCTGGAGGATCTGACAGCAAAGTGGACTTTTGAGGGAGCCAAACGGATAGCTTACTCTTTTACCATGACTCTGGAGTAAGACGGCAAAGTCAGATCAGTTACGAGTTTATCAGATAAAACGGAGATATCTTCTATGCGAAAGACTTATGTCTTAGGGCATCGTAACCCGGACACCGATTCGGTTTGTGCCCCTTATAGCTACGCCTGGCTGAAAACCAAGCTTAATCCGGGAGAGCTGTATATTCCCGGAGTGCTGGGAAGCCTCAATCCTCAGACGGAGTATATCTTTTCGCGGTTGGGGATCCAGGCTCCGGATCTGATCCGGGATGTCTATCCCAAAGCTGAAGACGTGATGCTGCAGGATATTCAGACCGTCCATGAGAACGATCCTGTGGGCCTTGCCACCAAACTGGTGGATGAACATAAGATCCGCACCATTCCCGTGGTCGATGATGAATGTAAATACAGCGGTCTGATCACGGTTTTGGGGCTGGCTCAATACTTTATGCCAAAGCATTATGAGGCTCGTCCCCACTACCAATTGCGTCCCGAGAACTTTATCAAGGTGATCCCGGGTTTCTATCTGCAAAAGGGAATGGTGAGCGAGGTAGAGATTCCGCTGATGGTTGGTGCCATGGCTTTCGATACCTTTATCAGGAGATTGGAGCAGAGCATGACTTCCAGCCATCCGGAGCACCCTCTCCTGATCGTGGGAAACCGTCCGGATATCATAGACTTTTCGCTCCGGCAGGATTTTGAGATCATCATTCTGACGGGAATGAGCCGGGAGGAATGCGCTGCCCTTGATCTGAAAGGGTTCCAAGGCTGGATCTATGTTTCAAACGTGGACACTGCTGAAACCATCAGACTCCTCAGGACCAGCATTCCGGTCAAGGCCATAGCGAACCGGGATCATCCCAGCTTAAAACCCGGAACCGGTCTTTCCGAAATCAAAAAGATCATGAAAAACGCCGATCACCACGGGCTTGCTGTGCTGGATAAGGGAAGATTACTGGGCTTGGTGACCAATTCCTGCCTGATCGATCCCCCCAGGCATCAGGTGATCATGGTGGACCACAATGAAGCCTCACAATCTGTCGAAGGTATTGAAGACGCAGAGATTACAGAGATTCTCGATCACCATAGGTTGGGCTCGATCCGCAGTAATCGTCCGATCTACGTCTACGCTCATCCTCTGGGCAGTTCCTGCACAATTGTCTATAAACACTATCTCAGCGCAGGCATCACTCCCCCCGGGGACATAGCTGCCCTGATGCTGTCCGGCATCCTCTCCGACACCATCATCTTACGCTCTCCGACCACCACTCCGGATGACATAGCCGCGGCTCGGGCTCTGGCCAAAATCGCAGAGCTTGATCTGGAAGAATGGGGCACAGATATTTTCCGGCACGCAGCCTCCCTCACCAGTTCTGACCCCGATAAAGCCGTTTCAGGGGATTTCAAGATCTACACCGAGAATGGAGTGCGCGTGGGCATCTTTCAAATGGAAGTCATCACTCTCAACGATCTGAATTCTGTTAAAACTGACTTTTTGGAAGCGCTGGAACGCGTTCGCCAGAAATTCGCTCTGGATTGGGCTCTGCTCCTGATCACAGATATCATCGGGGAAGAAAGCATCCTGCTCTCCACAGACTATCCCAAAGCAGAAGAACTGATCTATCACCCCCTGGATAGATCCAGCTACCATCTTCCCGGTGTTTTATCCAGAAAGAAACAGCTGCTCCCGGAGATCCTGCACGTATTGAGCAAGTAGTGTCGCCTTCGATGCGGTTGTAGTGTCGCACTCCGATGCGACGACAAGTACGCAGTCAGTTCGGATCGGAGTCTGAACCTACGGATGGTGTCGGATGTAGTGTCGCACTCCGATGCGACGACAGGTATGCAGTCAGTTCGGATCGGAGTCCGAACCTACGGATAGTATCGCAAGTAGTGTCGCACTCCGATGCGACGACAAGTACGCAGTCAGTTCGGATCGGAGTCAGACCCTACGGGTTGCCTCCCTTTCTACCACTTCCTGCCATTTCCCTGTCAGCTCGCTTGCCTCACCCTGTCATCTCACTTGCTGAAGCGGTTTGAAAGCGGTTAGCAAGCGATATGATAGCGGTAAGGCAGGGATATGTTCACAAGAAACCTGTCTCAAAGCCTGTCTGATTCTGGTCTGATTTTGCCATAAATCTGTCATAAGTAAACGCCCCGGAAACTCTCTGATCCCTATCCCATCAGCCTTCGATCCTCCAAAACCTAATTTATCCTAAAAATCATGAAAAAAAACTCACTTTCTGCTTGACAAGAATCTCATAGTGTCATATAGGTGTCACAGGAACTCAGAAAAACTCAGAAAAACTCATAAGTGATAGTCGGTGATGCGGTGCAAAGCGCCAAGTGATGCAGTTTTACAGTGTTAAACATGAAATGCGAAAGAAAGGTTGTCGTGATGTCAGGTGAATTTTTAGGATACTTTGAAAATTCCGTGCATAAGCAGCGGGTGATAGTCCCTGCAAGTTTCAAGAAGAAATTTGCGGATGAAGCTGTGCGTTCCGTGGTGGTGACCCTTGGTCCGAACGACACAATTGCCATCTATCCCCTTGACTCCTGGAAGGATACCTTGCTGAGGCTGAAAGCCGGGGATGACAAAGCGCGTCAGCTCCGCACTCAATTGATCGATTTTGCCATGACGGAACAGGAGCTGGAGGGTCCGGGCAGGATCCGCATTCACGAGCAGTTGCTTGCGGACGCTGGCATTACGGACAGCGTGATCATCAAAGGTGAGGGGCATTATATTTCATTGTGGAATCCCCAGATCTTCAACCAGATCCGCAGCAGCAAACGGGATCTGCATCGCCAGAAATTCACTTCGGAAGACTATCAGCAATGAGCACTTACCACCAGCCTGTGATGGTTTCAGAATGCATTGATCTGCTGGCTCTCAAGCCC
>JAKLEY010000069.1 GCA_022711455.1 Candidatus Cloacimonadota bacterium | reverse complement strand
TTTAATAATGGCTTCCGGGACCCGGGGACTTGTGCCCTCCAATACCGGGTGGCATATAACGAAAAGATCCGCCCCCGCTTCGAAAGCCAGATCTACAACCTCTATTACAAACATAAACTTCCCGGTTTCGATGCCTGGATCGGAAGCAATAAACCGGCATCCGGCCTCACATCCTATCTTGATAATCATGCCGCCCTGCTGCCGGACATGGCAATGAGGGTCTTCACTTTCGACCGGGACTGGGGGATCGGAGCGGAGCGTGAGACCAGGCACTGGAGCTTTAAAGCTTCCGCCACCAATGGCGCCGGAATGAGGATCTATAACAAAGAAGGAAACTACCTTCTGGCCGGCAGAGTGGGATATGGCAATCTGAATCAGGACAGCTATACGCTCGGTGTTTCCGGTGTCCACGGTAAAGTTCTGGAAGCTATGGGCTACAATCTGGGGCATCTGAATTCCGGAGCCGATGAGTATATCCTCCACGCGCAGAATTATATAGGACTGGATGGCGCGGGACGCTGGCGTAATCTGGAGCTGAAAGCTGATTTGCTGAAAGGGGAGTTTTTTGATCAACCCGCGCTTGGAATCTTTGGCAGAGCAGGGCTTTTCCTGCTGCCGGAAGACCGTCTGGGTCTGGAACTGCAAATCATGCACTCCAGGCATGCCATCTTTGAGAACACGGATTACAGCGCCGGTCTGGCTTTTCGCCTGAATCCGGATCTTACCTTCAGAGCGCTGTATAATTATCACGCTCAGGATGAATCCCAACGCGTGATCGGTCAGATCTATTATAATAAGCCGTTCACATTCTAATGGGGGTGGGGAACTCCGATTCCCCACGTGCCGAATCGGAGTTCGGCACCCCCAAATCCAAGGAGTTGAAACATGAAGCATAAACTGATCTTTCTGCTGCTGATCCTGCTCCCGATCCTCCTCAGCGCGGCCACAGGCTGTGATCTGCAGGATCCTGACAAGGATGTCAAGCGGCTTTTCCCAGGTTCGACTGGTTTCAAGACCAGCTATCTCTCGGTGGCGAAATCCGGCGGAAAAGCTCTGCTGACCAGGATCGAGACCGCCCTGGGCGATAAATTCAGCGGGACTTATGAGACCATGGATGTGCCCTACACTCTCTATCACGTCTATAAGAACAAGACTCTGCTGGGCTACGTCCACGGCGTCAACCAAAAAGGGCAGTACGGAGGCCTGCAGGTATTTCTGGCGCTGGATCCGGGTGGCAAGATCCTGGGATTCTATTATCAGAAACTTTCCTCCAAAAACGGTGCCAAATTCAAGTCCACAGCCTTCACCAACCAGTTTGTGGGGCTTAGTCTGGCCGATTTCAAGACTCTGGATATCAAAACCGGGAAGGGCAGCGGAAGGGCTGCGGCCATCAAAAACCCAGCCGGCACCGATAAAGACTTCCTGTTCACCCTGCGTGGAATCAAGAAAAACCTCGTTCTGATGAACGTCTTCATCTACAAAAAATAGGAGATAAGTATGCCCGGAATCAGCGGCATTGCATATAAAAACCTCAGACGCAAGCGCTTGCGCAGTGTTCTGACTGTGTTTGGAATCGCACTCTCAACCTGGGTGTTGGTGAGCCTGTTCGGATTTAATAAAGGCTACGAAGCATCCCTGAATAAGGATATAGACAACCTTGGCTTCCAGGTGCTGCTCACAGCCAAGGGTTGCCCCTATGAAGCCGCAACCCTGATGCTGCAAGGCGGCAAGGGTCTGCGCTATATGCCGGAAGGAATCGTTGATAGCCTGAAAACAAATCCGGAAGTGGATGAACTGACCCCGATGCTGATGCAGACCGTCTTTGACGTCAACAAAGGTGAAGAAGGGGGCGTGGTCGGCTATCTGGGAATAGATCCCCAAACCTATCCCAAAATGAAGACCTACCTCAAATTCAATCAGGGCAATTGGTTCACCCAAAACGATGCCATGGAAGCAGTTATGGGTTATGAAGCCGCGGAACTCGAACAGCGTGAAGTGGGCGATATGATCCTGATCCCCGAGAAGGAAATCGAGGTCAAGATCGTGGGTGTGCTCAAGCGCAGCGGAACTCAGGATGACGGCACGATCTTTTTGCCCTACAAGACCGTGCAGCAGATCTTCGGGCTACCCGGCCAGCTGACCAGCGTGGGTATCAAGGTGAATAAGAGCGTGGATATCACTGCCTATGAAGAAGAGCTTTACAAGATCCCGGACGTGCAGGTGGTCTCCATGGCTCAGGTGAAAAACACTATTTCCAATCTGGTTTCCACTGCCCGCGTGATGGTGATGTCGATTGCTATCATTGCTATCCTGATCGCCATGGTGGGTGTGATCAACACGATCCTGATGTCGGTTTTAGAACGCTATCAGGAGATCGGAATCATGAAATCGATGGGAGCCACCACGGCGCATATCTTCCGTCTGATCTGGTTTGAGACCATCATGCTGTGCTTTGCCGGAGGCGTGATCGGTTCTGCTATGTCCGCGGTTTTGGGCAAGGTGACGGATTCCGTGATCCGCTATATCCTGCCCTATGCGCCCACGGGTTCACTGGTCAGGATCGATCTGGCTTTAGTGGTCAGAGCGATCGGGATCATCGTAGCGATAGGACTATTCAGCGGCATCTATCCCGCTCTCAGAGCAGCCCGGATCCGTCCGATCGAAGCGATCCGCTCCGCCGATGGCGAGTTTTAAAGGAGGGAGAAATGGATAATATGATCATTCAAAGCAAGGATCTCAGCAAGATCTACCTGCGTGGAGCAGAGAAGATCGTGGCTGTGGACAGCGTTTCCATAGATATCAAAGAGGGTGAATTCGTCTCCTTTATCGGACCCTCAGGCAGCGGGAAAACTTCTCTGCTGCATCTTCTGGGCTGTCTGGACAATCCGGATCAGGGTGAACTGATTGTGGATGTCTTTAGCATAATGAAAGACGGGAAATCTCTCTCAGAGAAGAAGCTGACCCCTATCCGCAGAGACCTGTTCGGCTACATCTTCCAGAAATTCTATCTGATCCCGACTCTCACGGTCAAAGAAAACATCCTTCTGCCCTATGCTTTCATGCCCCGGAACGGGGAACGGCAATCAGCGGAAGCAATTGCTGAGAAGCTGGGGCTGGCTCACCGGCTCACGCACCTGCCCAAAGAGCTGTCCGGAGGAGAGATGCAGCGTGTGGCAATCGCCCGCGCGTTGATCAATAAACCCAAGATCCTGCTGGCAGACGAACCCACCGGAAACCTGGACAGTAAACGCAGCGATGAGATCGCCGGTATCCTGAGTGACCTGAACAAAGAGGATCAGATCACCATTATCCTCGTGACCCACAACCCGGTGCTGGCAGCAAAAGCCGGACGTATCATTGAACTGGAGGATGGAAGAATAAGGGATTAGGTATTAGGGGTTAGCGATATCACCGCTGACCCATTAACCTGTTAAGCATCAAGCATATCCACTGCTGTCAGCAGAAGCTGGGTGGAAGGCTGTTTGTTATAGAAATAGTTAAAGGGTGCACCCTGGTTGCACGAGAGGCCGTTCAAGGGATCCATCTCGAACTCTGCCAGGAGGTCCAGGCTGTGTTAAAGGATCATTTTACCCTGATATCACAATTTCATTACTCGGAAATATCGAAATCGGTCAGTTAGTTTTACTTTCAGGAGATATATTCCAGAGCCAGTGTTTCTTCGGTTCTCATCAAGTCCGTCCCATTCCGTATATTTTGCTCCCTTGCATGGAAGGCTCCTTACCAGTTGGCCTTTGATATTGTAGATTTCAATATCCGATAAATCTGATTCAGTGCTTCGGATGAGAACGCTTTGTTTGAATGGATTGGGATATGCGCTTACTTTTGGTACAGCAATCATTGTTTCATCATCCACATCAACAACTGCATCCTGCCACCAATACTTGGTGCCCCAAACGCTATAGCCTTGTTCATTAGACTGCAGTGATCTTACATGCCCGATCATGCCATTCGGGTGAAATCCCAAGGAAAATTCATCACCAGAAAAGACTTTGATATAGTACAATGAATCCACCGGAGTACCGTAGTAGTAATTTACTGGATATGTGTGTGGAGGATACTGGTTATAAGGATATGTGGAAGGATAAGTGGTATATGAGGACAATTTGGACACCGGATCCAGAATCATAGACAAGGAGTTTGACAAACTCGAATTAAAATTGGTAAACAGTTTTTGCTCAGTATCAATTGGGAAAGGCAGCAGACCTTCATAGGTATTTGCTATCCAGCCTTGGTTTGTCCAGGTAATGGAATCGCTGGAAGTATATACCGTCGTTATGTCCTTACGTCCTTCGGAATCATAGCTATATGCGTATTTCACCCATCTGAGGTAGGTGGTGGGAGTTACATATTGCATCACGCTGTCTGGCCGGTTTATATTGTCTGGAGGATAAAACCTATAGATTTTTGAAGCGGGGTTTCCATCGCCTGTATTAAGTTGTTCGCATACTTTTCTTCCCCAACTGTCAGTTTCAGTTATCGTTCTACGTTGAAGCACTTGCTGAGAGTTATAATAGTCATGCTGTAGAATCGTCCCCGTACCAACATCGCTAAAGGATGTCTGACAATACCATATGTCATTGATCCTGTCTCCCGAATTTCCACCTTCGAACAACACCAAACTGTCAATAAATGTGAAGTAATTGGGATTGTAATGGTACACTTCGTTCCAAGTGTGGACGTAATAATCGTCGCCAGAATAAAAAGTTGTAGTTGCCAATCGCACTGTGGAATGTGCGTATGTGATTGCCAGTAGTACGATTAGAATCGCCAGCAGCTTCTGAACTGGTAGGTACATCATCTCACTCCTCACCAATACTTCCAGTCACCACACTAAGTAGCTCAGCCTCCATGTCAAGAAAAATATCAAAATCAGAACAATGTACTACTTGGATAAACTGATTTGGGTGTAACCCAATAAAGCATGAAGCAGAATCCGAGATTGACAGAAAGTGACTTATCCGGAAATAGTATTGTCTTCGATTCTCGTTCTTGAAGCGTTACAAATTAATTGAATACTTCTTTAATAAATGTAGTTTAGATAAGCCAGGTAAATTGGCTTCAGGATTTAGGGGGTGGAGCCTCTCCGAAACGGTTGGCATCCGGATTGCCGGTGCCCAGCAGCAGGATTATATTGTAGATCGGGATCAGCATAAACCAGCCACTCTTGTTGATATCGTGCATACGCTTGATGCCCTGGATGTAGATGAAAACCAGCAAGACCAGATTGATGGTGTAAGCCAGACCCAATGCGGAGCCATCCAGCATCCGTCCCAGAATTGCCATAGCAAGAAAATTGATCAGAGCGCAGATCAACCAGCGCCTCCAGAAGGTCCTGAATCCAATTCTGCCCACGGGTGAGAGCAAACTTTTTTCCATATTGAAACTCCCTTGTCGTTTTATCTCTATGATTGGAGGGAATCATCAGCCAGATGCGTTAGAGATGTCAAGAAAAAATGAGGTTAAGGGGCGGGGATCTCCGAATCCCCACGTGCCGAATCGGAGTTCGGCACCCCAGCAATCGCATAAAAAATCTGGGAATTGGAACAAAATTTGTTCGTTATAAATTCGGATTCCATGGATCTGTGAGAAAGGAGATACCGTCATGAAACAGCTCGTGTTTTTTTGTCTAATTCTCTTGAGTGTCGGATTTATATCGGCGCAGCAACCTGTCCTGCTCCGCAACGCTCAATATCTGGGTTTTGAGGGGACTCATCTCGCTTTGCCAAATGGTGCCACTATGATCTTTTGGAACGACACCAGCAGCGGATCATCAGATGTCCTGGCTCAAAAAATCAGCTCCGCGGGGGCTGTCTTGTGGTCTGCTCCCAGGGCTGTTGCCCTCAGCGCTCTGGAAGAGAGAGTGCTCTCGGCCATCCTCACTTCAGACCACAATATCCTGGTTCATTTTCGCAGCTATTCCCCTATGGGAGATTTGATGAGCCAGCGGGTGCAAAAATTCAGCCAGGCCGGACAGCCGCTTTGGGGTGAGCAGGGCATTTTGATCCCCGGTCAAACTTCTTACAGCAGAGAAGCTTGCCTGGTTCCCAATGCCATAGGAGGCGCTTATGTGATCTACAAAGCGCAATATCCTTCCACGGAAGTTTTTGGCATGAATCTGGATAATTTTGGCACCAATCTGTGGCCTCAGCTTCCGCTTTGCGACTATAGCGGTCTCAGTGATATCGAGGCAGTGGAAGATGGTTTTGGGGGATTGATTATCAATTGTAAAGTCTATGTTTCCGGAGGTCAGACGCAAAACCGGGTGCTCAGATTCGACGCGGCCGGGGATGTGCTGGGCTCCAATCCCTTGCTCAATCCCACTGCTGTGGTTCCTCCGGGATTCAGCATTCTGCCGGACAGCCAGGGCAACTATCTGCTCTACCTGTTCCAGGCAGATGGCCTCAGCGTGCAGAAGATGGATGTGAACGGCAATTTGCTGCTGCCAGGTCTTGTCACGATTGCTTGCACCAGCCCTATCTACACCGGAGAATACGTGCTGAAAGCCGCTTCCGGAGGTGGATTTGTCTTTTTATACCTGCTGTATTCCTATGCTAACGGATCCGGCCTGGTCTTGCATAATCTGGATTCAAACCTGCAAAATATCTGGGCTCAGCCGGTCCAGATTGAGGTTCCCAACCAGGTTTACCGTTGCCATTTGGACGTTTCCAACGGGATTTGGCTCAGCTGGTTGCAGCAAGTTCCCAGTAATTTCAATGATAACACGGTTTATTGCGCCCGCGTGGAAGCCGGAGGCAATTTGGCGTTCGCGCCCGTTGCCGTCAGTAACGATCAGAATTTCAAGCAGTTTCCCATCCTCAAATCTGCTCCAAACCAAGCCCTGGTGATCTGGAATGACCGGTTTGAAGAGCAAATTGGCATCCGGGCTCAGATCCTGTCCAACAGCGGCAGCCTGCAATTGGAACCCGGAGGCAGGGATGTTTACGGCGTTCTGAACGGAAGCACCGAGCTCAAAAAGATGCATAAATCAGGCAACAACTATCTGCATATCTATGAGGACAGCCGCTTTAACGAGAGCTCCAGATTGTATCTCCAGCTGTCTCAGGCCGGTGGAGAGCCTGTTTTGGAAACAGATGGCAAGCCTCTCAACCCGGGCTCGGATTTTCCCGAGACCTATCTGGATAGCAAACAGACTGCCAATAATACTACTATGCTGCTGTATATGGTGTTTGGGAGCGATCAACGCGGTTTGTGGCTGCAGGAAATCGATTCTGCCGGATCCATCCTCTGGCCCGGATATGGGATAGCAGTGGCTTCCGGAGCCAGTGCTGATTTCTCTGGCAGCCAGCTGGGCCAAATCGGCAACGATATTGTGGTTGTGTGGCCGCAATGGCTTAGCGGTTCAAACTCTCAATCTCTATGGGGTCAACGCTTTAGCGCAGGCATCGCCCAGTGGCAGGCAGGCGGAAAACTGCTGACCGGAGGGGAAAATGCTTTCAAGGTGGCCAAAGCCATGCAGGGCGACTATCTGATTTATTATGAAGAGCATTACAACCTCAATACTGTGACTATCAAAGCTTTGAAGCTGGACGGGGATGGGAATCCCGCAGCCGGCTGGCCCCAGGGGGGAGTCTCAATGAACTCAGCCGCCACCTATTTTGCCAGGTATCTGCATAGCGGAGTGGTGCATGGGGATCTGGTGGTCTTTAGCTCCAGCACGGATCAAAGCTATGAACTAAGCACCTACGTCCAAAAGTTCAGCTCTTCCGCTCAGCCCTTGTGGGGCGAAGACGGACTGCTTCTGGCTGAGAGCAGTGACTGGTTTCAGCTTAATATAAACGATGCCGTCTATGACAATGAGATCACCTGGCTCGAACAGGATACCGAAAGCTACCGGGTGAGCCTGAAGAGAATCAACCAGGCGGGTGAATTCCTCTGGGGTGAAACAGGCTGCGTGCTAAACGCATCAGGACCTGATTGGCAGGATGCCAAACTGGCCAGATTTGCCAATGGCAGCCTGGCGGTTTTCCACACCAGCTATCTGGATGGACAGCTGATGAGCCTTAAACGACAGGATGTCAGCGCTCTGGGCAGCCTGATCAGCCCCGAAGCTATCGCTCTGGTCTCCAACCGGCAGTATCTGGCCAATCTGAACCTCAATGTGAACCAGAATTCAGGCCTGATCAGCTGGAATAGCTATGTGAGTTATGAGCTCAAACGCGGGGATGCCATCTCCCTCAGCAGTTTGTGGACCTGCAGATTTGACGCGGATCCTACCGCTCTGGAAGATCCCCTGATCCCTCAGCCGCTGCATAGCATCAGCAGCTATCCCAATCCCTTCCGGGAAAACGCGACCATCAGCTTTGGCCTCAAAGCTGCCTCCCCGGTGAAAGTGGATATCTACAACCTGAAGGGACAGCACGTCCGCAGCCTGCTGGATGAAGCTAAAACCTCAGGTGACTATCAGTTGCAATGGGATGCCAAAGATGAGCAGGGCAATCGGGTGAGCGCAGGAATCTATCTCTATAAGATCCAGGCAGGGAAATTCAGCAGCAGCAAGAAGATGATTTTGCTCAAATAGGATAAGCTGACACCGGATTGATTCCCAACCCTCCCCGCCTCATCTTGCAGTGCCGGGAGGGCGAGATTCTGTCTCTGCGCAGAAAGGTGAGCTGTGAGTGGTTGCCCCACTGACTTTATAATATTCGTTCCGTATTCTCTATCTCTGGCAATAGGTTATTTTTCTGCTTGACTGGATTAGCACTTCTAAAGAACCGTCCCAGACGTGCTTCAGTGTGCTAAGCATGTTCTCTCATTAACATGACAGCAATCTTTCGCACTCATTAAAATATCATAGATAAGGATTATATCATGAAACAAATTGCTATTTTTCTGATGCTTTTTTGCACATCTGTATTGCTTGCCCTTTCGGGCACCTATACTATTGGAGGTAGCTCAGCAGATTTCCCGACCCTGGCTTCAGCCATTACAGCAGCCAATACAGAAGGTCTGAGCGCTAACACAGAGTTTGTATTAAATCCCGGAACCTACAGCGGTCCCTTTACCTTACAGCATGCAACAAATGGACACGAGCTGATGATCACATCCGGTTCTGCGCCTTCCGGCTCAGTAATTATAAATAATCCCACAGCTACCACAGAGATAAACTATATCATCAGGATTGAGGCGGTGTCTTTTGTAAAGCTGCAGGGGCTGCGCTTTGAAACCACGGGCTCTTTGAATCGGGCTGTATATATCAATGGCAATGCGGATGAGATCAGCATCACAAGCTGCTTTTTTCAAGGTGGTGTAGGTGCCACTTCCAACAATTCCGGCGCGATTTACATCACTGCCAGCGGTAGTGGAGATGCCGATAATCTATATCTGGCTTTGAACAATTTCCAAGATGGGGGTTATCATGTGGTGGTAAATTCCGGCAGCTACAATGACTTCTTTTCGGATTGGGAAATCCTGAATAACTATTTTGCCGATGGTTATCTAGGCCTTTATCTGATGCGCTTTTCAAACTTGCAATTGCAGGATAACACCTTGGAAGATATGAATGGTGGATTCGATCTGAATACCGGCAGTGGCACCTTGGAGATCAGTGGCAATAGGATCACAAATTGTGCTACTGGCATCACTGCCCAATACCTTAGCTCCAATACATCAGTACCCCATATCTTCAATAACATCATCAGCTCTACCGGTTATTACGGGATCAGCATCTATGGCACTGACCTTCAGATATTGCACAATACCATCGTAAATAGCAGTGCTGAAAGCTACAATCGCCACGCTGCTTCCATCGGTGGCACCGGCAATCTGGTAAAGAAAAATCACTTTATCTGCACTGGAGGTGGCATTGCCCTCACCGCTTCTTCAGTTGATCCCACTTACCCTCAGCGCAACATCATAGAACATAACAATATATATAGCTATGGCCTGAACGTGGCCAAGATTTCCAACGATTCCTACAAAGATTTGGAGCTATATAACGACGTAACCGATACCGCCAATGTATCTTACAATCCCTTCTTTAGCGGAGTCTTCCTTACTCCGGCATCTTCTGCTTTGGACAATCTGTATCCCTCTACAGCGGTGACGGTGGATTTTAATGGCAATGCCCGTAGCCCTATCAATAGTGATATTGGCGCGCATGAATATACCTCCGCAGCAGGCATGACTCCTATGAGTGGAAATTATACCATCGGCACCCCAGGAGATTTTGCCACCTTGCAAGAATTTTGTAATGCCATAGCCCAAAGGGGTATAAGTGCTGCCGTGAATGGACAGTTGACCGAGACCGATTATGAAGAGCAGGTAGTCTTGCACGCCATTCCCAACGCCAGTGAGGCCAATTTCGTCACCATCATTTCTGTCATTGCAGGCCATACCAATCTTAGCTTTTCTGGCCAAACTGCCTCAACCCCTTATGTGATGAACCTGATCCGCAGCAGCTTTGTGAAGCTTTCCAATATCACTTTCAGCACTACGGCTACGGCAAATTCCAACCTTTTGCTGCTAAGCGGATACAATCACGACCTATTTATCCACTATAGCCAATTCGATGCTCCAGCTAATACAGGTGGCATCAGTCTGGGCACCCTTTACGGTTCGGAAGCCAAAAACATCGATATCTTCTCCGGGGTGTTTCATGGTAATGGCTATGG
>JAKLEY010000068.1 GCA_022711455.1 Candidatus Cloacimonadota bacterium | reverse complement strand
TAGGGATTCAACCGGTCTTATCCTGCTCGCCTTTTAGCTGCAGTCATGCTGCAGGCATGCCTGAGGCACGCCCCCTGCATGCTCCCAGCACAATCGTGCCGGGAGCATGCAGGGGGCGTGCTTTTTGGGTGGATGACAGAGACAGGTGAGGAGGAGCTCTCCATGCTGGACGCGAAGCCCTTGGATCCGGGTTCGGCGCTACGGCGAGCGCCGGTACCAAAAAAAAACAGCGCTGATCCGGGGACCAGCGCTGTCACTATTAACTTATTATCTATTAACTCATTAACCTGCTAATCTATTTGACCAACAGCATCTTGCGAACCTGATCGCCAGCGTTGCTGCTGACTTTGTAATAATAGACTCCGGAGGCTACTCCGCTGTTGTTGTTATCCGTTCCGTTCCATACAAAGCTATGCTCACCCTTAGCCAGATGACCTTGGTGCAGTCGTTTCACGAGCTGGCCCTTGAGGTTGTAGATGCCGAGCTCCAGGGTGGTGCCGGCTTCCTTAACGCTAAGCTGAATAGTGGTCTCAGGATTGAAGGGGTTGGGATAATTCTGCTTTAATTCATATACGCTTAGAGACGGCGCGGCGGGATCATCGATTCCACTGCATTGGTTGTTCATCTTTTGCATATAGAGCCCCAGAATCTCTGTTTTTCCGCTGGATCTGCCATCTGCCCAGATCGCATAGGCTTCATTGCCAACGGCGGCTAAAAGAGGATTATATTGGAATTTGCTGGCAACGGTGAGGGGATTGCCCATGGGAGGACCGACTAAGCTGCCATCGGTGTTCAGATATTTGTAGTAGATATCGCTTTCGCCATGGAAATAGTCAGCCCATGCAACAGCATTTCCTCTGTTCTGAAACTTGGCCATGGCAGGATAGATCTGAGTCGAATCTGCCTGCACCATGAAATTTCCAAGCGGGTTCCAGAGTGGAGAGCCGGCATAACTGAATTTGCTATATTTGATGTCATGCATCCCGTTGATGTTCTCCGCCCAAACCATATTCACGCCATTGTGATCATAGCTGAGAGCGGCAAACTCCTGCTCCTGGGCTGCATCAGCCAGGTTCACACCCAGCGTGTTCCAGAGTCTGTCACCACTTGGGCTGAACAACTGACCCCAGTAATTCAACAGGAAATCTTCCCGCATGTCTCTCCAGGTTACAAATAAACCCTGATCGGTCAGGATGGATTTTGGGTGGAGCTGAATTGTGTCATAATTTGAATAGGTGGTGACTGCTTTTCCGGCAGCGTCCCAGCCGGGGAAGGCGGTGCCATCAGCTTGCATCCGCTTGGCATAGATAGCTTTGGGATCGCCAACCGAATTGGAGCGTTGCCAGACAAAGTATAAACCGTTCAGATCGGCCAAAATGCACTCTGAAAGACCGGGAACCGTGCCGATATCAGAGATCAGGATTCCGTCCGGTCCCCACATTTTGGTGTTATTCTGGATCTTTTGACCATAGGTCTGGTAGATATAATTAGTACCGATCTGGACAGTGCCGGACCAACCGATGTAAAAAGCGCCATCCACAAAGGAAATCTTGGGGCCTTCCTGGCTGATGGGACTGTTGGAAGTCACTTCCATTCCGGTGTCACCCCAAAGTCTTTGACCGGTGGGGGAGATCAGCTGAGCGTAGATCTTTGGATTGGGATTACGTTTGTCTTCCCAGACTACTCCAATGTGACCGTCGGGAGTTACCACAGCAGCTGGAGTGAGCTGTTCGGCTCCCACAGATATGGTTACGGGGCGTCCGTTAACTTCCATTCCGGCTTCCAGGCTGCCATCGGCATTCACGATCTGAAAGTAGATTTGGTAACCAATATTGGCGAAACGGGTGTCTTGCCAGATAGCTACAACGTCATCAGTCCGGGGGAGCAGCAGGTAGTTTTGCAGAGGAGTGTCTCCCGACAGACCCCAAAAGACTTGCTGTCCGTTTGCGGTAAGCTGGGGAGCTCCGCTGGTGTTCAAGACCTGATAATAGATGCCAACACTACCATTACGGATATCCATCCAGTTTATAAAGATATTGGATCCGGCTACCTTTATCAGAGAGCCGGATTGTTCATTCTCTGCAGTGCAGATGGCAAGGCCATTGTTTGCCCACAGCATGGTTCCGGTGGAATTGACGTGCTGGGCATAAATGTCATAATTGGGGGCATTGCCGTTACGGGTGTCGTCCCAAACCATATATGCTCCACCGGCATTATCAGCCGCGAGGCGGATCCCGATCTGGGCAAAATCAGCGTTCGTGATCAGCACTCCATCAGGATTCCACTGCAGGACACCGGCCGCGGAGATCTTCTGAGCAAAAAGATCAGCGTTCTGATTGTTGAGCCGGAAATCTTCCCAGGCTACGATTACGCCATTGTCTGAGGTAGTGACCACGCGGGGGTTCAGTTGCGGTGCCGCGGTCGTCTGAGAATCGTTTATCACCACAAACGGACTGGGCCACAGGGTCTGACCGGCACGATTGATCTTTTGCGCATAAATATTGTCGTCAACCTCGGGTTGATTCTTCCAGACAAGCACAAATTCACCATTGGCAAGAGGAGCCATACGGACGCTGGATTGGTTACCGGGACCGGAAGCAACTGTCAGAGGCTGAGCCCAGGCCATGGTTCCGTTTGGCAAAAAGCGTTTGGCATAGATATCGTCATTTCCCACATAAGTGAAGGTGTAAGCGATCATCATCCCGCCCTCACCATCAGGGAACATCGTGTTTTGCACTTCATCACCATTGCCGTTGGCCACCGGGATGCCGTCCTCAGCCCACAGGGCAGCCCCGGTGGAGCTTAGCCTTTGAGCATAGAGATCAGTGGAGGGATTGCGGCTGTCTGCCCAAACTATATAGGCACCGCCGGCGTTGTCGGATTCGATGTTCAGGCTGATCTGCACTCCGAAATAGGTGCAAACAGGCACCCCACCGGTTGCCCACAGTAATTGACCAGCAGAGCTCACCTTCTGGGCGTAGACGTTTCCATCCAGATCATCCGAGAAGTCGATCCAGGCGATGATGTAATTGTTGTCGCTGGTGCGGGTGATCACCGGATCTTCCTGACGATCAGGCTTGCTATCGATCAGAAGGGGCTCGCCCCAAACCATGGTGCCGCCGGCATTTACTTTTTGCGCGTAAAGGTCGCGTTCTCCCAGCTTGGTATCACTCCAAACATAGATCGCGCCTCCATCTTCAGTCTCGGTTCCGGTGCGGAACCATTCGATATTCACACCCTGACGGATGGGGATAGCATCCGGCCACATCAATTCGGCCGAGAGGCTGAGACTTAATGCCATTAAAACGGCAAGGAAGATAATATTCTTCACGATTACTCCTTCTTTTCTATTAATATATTACTATTATCAAATCACAGAAAGACCGGTAAACAGCTTTCTGTTTGAAGACTTACCATAGAATGCAAGAAATCTTCCAATAAGAGCTTAATCGGTTATGAACGTATTTTCCGAGGGATTTTTGAGCGGTCTAAGGCATCTGATTAAGACTGCTAAATGTTCTACAACTCGGTTCAGGGCTCCTGAATACATATAAACGGCCGCACTACCCCTGCTCTGATCCTGGTGTGTGGATTCACGTATGCGGGTTTATCGCTGTATTTGGCACCCAGAACTTTAGCCAGGTTTCCCTTGACGCCAAAAGCGCTGAGCATGATCAGGGCAACCGGCACGCTTTCTTCTCCTGTATTGATCACACCGGGATCATAACCCAGATATTGGGAAAGTTCATTCTCCTCAAGCCCGTCACAAACACAGGCTCTCGCACCGTATTTTGCCAAGCGTTGGATCTGATCAGCAGTAGGGGAGAAATCACAAAGAGCAATTGCACCCATACAGTTAGCGTTGATCTGGTCCGGATCTGCCAAAAAACGTACCACACCACAGCATTCTCTTCCAAAACCGATGCGACCATCGATTTTGATTCCCCGATATTTCAGTTCAAGGCTCTTATCTTCTTCCACCGAAGAGACAGTGCCGTTAACATTAGCCTTGTATTCATAAGGCTTCCCCAGATACTGGATAGTGACAGTCCCCTCCACCTTATCGATCTCGACCACAGACCCGGTGACGGGAGTTTTTACCATCGCAAAACCGTTACTCATACCCCGTTCGATCTTGCGGGCTATGGTTTCTCCCTGATAGACGAAGTCTCCCGGGTTCTTCATGATATATCTGCCGATGGCAGAGGGCTTGACTGCAAGGGCAGATGCTATCTTCAACCGTACCGGTTTATCCGAATAATCCTGGATTTCAGAAACCACCAGAATGCCGGTCTTGTCGTCCAGGTATTCAATTTTTCCCCGCACGGGAGCAAGGAAGGATTGCCTTGTTTCCTTTCCTGGTTTGTAAACCTTGGGAACTTCAGCAATTCTCTGATCAAAGTCGATGCAATCTCCGGGTTTGACCAGAAGGTTTCGCTTTATCTCTTCAGGGGGCAGATCAGGAACGCTTCCGAAAGGTTGCACAATATAGAGTCGTGGTGGATCATAGAGATTGGCTGCCACCACATCCTCCGGATGAACCTTGTTTCCCGCTGAAACATAGGTCTTGCCTTTGTAGGGCAGATTTACCAGCCTGAAGTGATCCTCCGGGCTTGTGTTCATTTCGTTGTCATAGGAGGATCGCAGCTGCTCTCTGATTGGAGAGAATGGCCGCATTTGCTGCTGGATTTTTTCAATTTTGGCATTGTCCGGTTTGCGGCTGTCAAAGACTATCGCGCAATTCGGTTCGATCGCCAGCTCAGAGACCTCCTGCCCCAAGCTTGCTTTTTGATTTAGGCTCAGCTTTAGCAGTCTTTTTGTGTTCGTGGGTTCAATATAGATGAAATCATCCGCGTAAAGCTGAATTAATCTGCCTTCCAGCTGAGCAGAAAGCAACAAGGTTTGGGGTCTGAGTTTGGGATCACAGATCGGACTGAGGTGATAGGCCAATTGCTTTACCATGCTGCCCTCCAGCAATTGAGTTGCCAGTTCCGGCCGATAGTTGCTGAGGACACCAAGATGCGGAGTGATGAAAAGCGGATCGATCCAGAGCTCGGTTATGCCCTTGGGATGGATCGCATCGATCAACATGATAATGGCCTGATTCGGGTTCTCAACGGAGGCAAAGATACCTCCGGCTCCGATCACCACGTCGATGTCACTGCAGCGGAAGTAGAACTTCTCTTCCTCTCTCTGATATTCAAACATCTCTTCATATTTATCTCTCAACCCCGCTTTCAGGATATCCAGATAACCGATCTTCCGGGTGTTGAAATGCATATCTTTGTGCTGTTCCAAAGCAAGACTGATGGCTGCCTTGGCCAGCGCTTGCTCGATCTGCCTGGAAAAGCTGTCACTGTAGATCCGGGTGGGATAGAGAGTCTTGTTTGCAACAAAATTGCGCACCACGCTTTCTTCAAAGCCAGGAGGCAGGCTGTCCATGATCCTGTTGATGGAAGCTTCCCTGAGAACGTTTAAAGCGCTGTAGCTCATCCCCAGATTTGCGCTCACAGTGCGTTGAAATGAGCCCTGAATATGGGTAAATACATCTGTGGTGGCTCCGCCGATATCGACCGCAAGGATGTTTCTGGTTTCCTTCCGGGAGAGCATCCTGAGGCTGTTCATCACCCCCAGGGGAGTAGGGATGATGTCTCTAGATACTGCTTGTTTCAAGCCCGGATAGCCAGGAGCCCGTTCCATCACGTTCTCCATAAAGAGCAGCTGGATCTTATCCTGGGTGGGTTGCAGGTTTTCGGTTTGTACGCTGGGCCGCAGGTTTGGCAGGATATGGAGCTCGAAATCACTGGAGATGATCCTTTTGATCAGGTCTGCGGCATCTTTATTGCCGGCATAGAGAGCCGGGATCTTATCCGAGGAAGCATATTTGGGGGCTGGATTGGCAAGACGAAGTATCTCAGCCAGCCTCAGCACTCCCGTGATCGCGCCTCCGTCCGTGCCTCCGCAGATCAGGATCATATCCGGATGCAGATTGCGCATGGCCAGCATTTGGGAAACGGCTTTGCGTTTGTCATCGATCGCAAAGGTATCCAGGATGATCCCTCCCGCGCCGTAAGCTGCTCTGGTTCCGCTGGAAGCAGAGTCAAAGAGAGTGAGCCCGATCACCAGGACCTGCAATCCCCCTCCGGCACTGCTGGTGCTGAGGAAGCTGACGTTCTGATTGAATTTCAAACCGTCCGCACTTCCGATTAATAGATCCACACCTGTTTTTTGTTCCAGAGCCTGGACAGCCCTGCGGACTCCGATACAGACGTCCCCCACAGGTGCTTCGACTGTAGTGTCCGAATGCGCAATTCCTTCCAGCCTGGTGCCTTCAGGTCCTGAGGAGATCAGAACTGCTTTGGTGGTGGTGCTGCCCACATCTGTGATCAAATAGTACTTTATGCTGTTATCCATATAAACCTCTTTGCCCGGGGCATTTAGATCCTGCTTATTTCAAATCACCCCGCAGACAGCGTTATTGATATTCAATATACCTTTCTGACGTCAAGCGAAAACTGCATAAAGAATCCGGATCTCATCAGAAACTTGTGGCTTCAGCACTACAGTTTAAGCAATCCTGATGCCAAAGACTTCTGGCAGAATGCTGTCTTCAGTCTTCCGGCCAAATCAGTTTTGCAGGTCATGGAGAGAGAAAAGACTCGACAAAAATCATTGCTTCTGTAAATTGTTACTTTCTACAGATGCAGCTATAAATACGGAGTTAGAATGATTGAAGTACGAGACTTGGTCAAGGAATTCCCCAAAAAAGACGGGAGCGTATATCGTGCCGTAAACGAAGTGAATTTCCAAGCCAATGATGGTGAAATAGTATGTCTTTTAGGAGTCAACGGAGCCGGAAAGACCACCACCATGCGAATTTTATCCACAGTATTCCAACCCAATGCTGGGACTGCCCTCATTCAGGGGTATGACATCGTGCGCCAGGCTCAGCAGGTGCGTGAGAATCTTGGTTTCCTGTCGGGTGACACTGGTTTATATAACCGGCTGCGTCCCCGGGAGTTCATCAGCTATTTTGGCAAGCTCTACGGAATGACCCAGAAGACTATCGACCGCCGCATGGAAGAGATGGCGACCCTGTTGGACATGAAGGACTTCATGGATAAGAAGATCGAATTCCTCTCAAGTGGTATGAAACAAAAGGTCTCGATCGTGCGCTCCATCATTCACGATCCGCCTGTCATGATCTTTGATGAGCCCACTTCTGGTCTGGATATCCTCACCGCTCGCAATATAGTTGCTTTTATTCGCCAATGCCGCGAACAGGGCAAGTGTGTGCTCTTTTCAACCCATATCATGCGTGAAGCGGAACGCCTGGCGGATAGGATCGTGATGATCCATCAGGGCAGAATTCTGGCCAATGGCAGTCTGGATCAGCTTCGGGGGGATACGGGCTGCACCGATCTTGACGACATCTTTGTGCACTATGTGAATGCGGATTCAGGAGATACGGAGGTGCAAAAACATGAATTTTAAGAAAGTGGTCACCGTCTACCAAAAAGAACTGCTGGAGATGCTGCGAGACAAACGTACTCTCTTCACCACCATACTTTTACCCGTGATTCTCTACCCGCTGATCTTCATCGGCTTTTCCTCGTTGATGAGCAGGCAAACGGTGAAACTTGAAGAGAAGGGTGCCACCATAGCGGTTGCCGACAGCGTCCTGAGTCCGGCCAGCGCCTTGATCAGCAAGGAACTTAAAGGTATCGAGTTTTTCACGCTTCTGCCATATAATAAAGATTCTGAAGGCATGTATAAGGATAAACGTGTCCAGGCCATCGTCACCATCAGGGATTCCCTCACTTTGGACGGGATCAGGACCTATAAGGTTTCGATCAAATTCGATAAGTCCTCGGAGCAGGGTCAAATGCTGATCGCAAAGGTGAACAAAGCCATGCAACAAGCTGAAAAGCAGCTGGTGGAAACGGAATTGAGTTCATTGGGTCTTAATCCGCAGATCATCAATATCGTTGACATTCATGAGAAGGACACTTCCAGCGCTCAAAAGAAAGTGGGAATGATCCTTGGCATGATCCTGCCCTATCTGCTGATCATACTGTTGATCTCAGGAGCTGCCGTAGTTGCTGCTGATCTGGTGGCAGGGGAGAAGGAGCGTCACACTCTGGAAACTCTGCTGGTCTCGGCTGCTCACCGCACAGAGATCGTGCTGGGAAAATATCTCACCATCATTACGATTGCGATGATCAACGTGCTGGTAAACCTGATCTCGCTGTTCTTTTCTGCCAAATATATGGCTGCTCAGGGCGGGATGGAAACATCGGGGGTCAAGCTGCCCTTAGATGGCTTCCTTATCCTGTTCCTGGCTCTGATTCCTCTGGCAACTCTGTTTGCGGCAGTCTTGTTATCAATATCAACATTCTCACGCAACATGAAAGAAGCCCGCAGCTATGAACAGCCAATCCTGACGGTTTCCATGCTGCTGGCTATGATCAGTTTCTTCCCTGCTTTTGAGCTCAACAACCTCATGGCATTGATTCCGATCATCAATATCTCACTGTTGTTCAAAGCGGTTATGATCGGAGAATACCAGCTTCGTCATCTTTGGATCACCATTGGCAGCACGCTGGTGCTGGATGTGATCGCGATCTGGACCACCATCAAACTTTTCAACAGCGAAAAAGTCCTGTTCCGCACCGATGATGACAGCAGCCTGAAAAACGTGCGCAAGGATAAACGCACATTCTTTAACAGCTATTATGGTCTGATCTACTTTGTGATCGCCCTCCTGCTGCTCTTCTATCTGGGTGGAGCCTGGCAAAAGGCCGATCTGGGCAAGGGACTGGTGCAGACTCAATTGCTGCTCATCCTATTGCCCGTGCTATTGGTGTTGAGAGTTCTGAAGCTCAATCCCAAAGAAACACTACGTCTTAAGGCACCCAAGCTGCAAGAAATTGCTTTGATCCCCTTTATAGCTATCCCTGCTGCCATCATAGTGTCTATGCTGAGTCAGCTGATCAACAGCATCTTCCCGTTTCCCTCCGAATATCTGGAGCAATTGGGCAAGCTGTTTCAGATGGATATCCCGCTCTGGCAACAGATAATCATCATCGCAGTGCTTCCCGGGATCTGCGAAGAGATCCTTTTCCGGGGCTTCATGGTTCGTTTCTATGAGGCGCACGGGACCAAAGTAGCGCTCGTTGTATCCGCGGTGCTCTTTGCGGCTTTCCATTTGGATCCTTTCCGTTTTCTGCCTGTTCTGGTGCTGGGTCTGCTTCTTAGCTGGCTCACCCTGCGCAGCGGTTCGATCTATAACAGTATGTTTTCTCATGCCTTAAACAACGGTTTTGCCTTGTTTATCACCATTTTTGCCGGAAGCGCCTGGCTCAAACCCTTGCTCCAGGATGCCGATAATCTCAAAACCTGGCTGCTGCTTCCAGCGGTTTTGGTGCTGGGTCTGGCTCTCTATCTATTTAACAAGGTGACCGCGACACCTGAAAGCTTGCAGATTCAAGGCCCGGGTCAAGAACTGAATCAACCCCGGTAAGGAGTGACCATGTGTGGAATAGTAGCCTACAACGGACATAGAAACGCGCTTCCGATCGTGATCGAAGCTCTCAAACGCCTGGAATACAGAGGGTATGACAGCTCCGGAACAGCGCTCATTCACGCCGGAAAGCTCCAGGTCTACAAACGTCAGGGTAAGATCATCGAGCTCGAGCGTGCTCTTCCCGAGCCCAATCTCTGCAGCGGGAATATTGCCATTGCCCACACCCGCTGGGCCACCCACGGAGAAGCCACGCAGGTCAATGCGCATCCCCATCAGGATTGCTCAGGCAAGCTGGCTCTGGTGCACAATGGCATTATCGAGAATTACAAGCTGCTCAAAGAGAAGCTGATCGCCCTTGGTCACAGCTTTGTCTCCCAGACCGATACGGAGATTCTGGCACATTTGATCGAGCAATACCGCAAGAGCGAACCTACTCTGGAAGACGCGGTCCGCGTTGCCATGAAGCGGGTGGAAGGAACCTTTGGTCTGGTTGTTTTAGCGGAGGATGAGCCTGATAAACTGATCGCGGTTCGCAAAGGCAGCCCCTTGATCATTGGGATCGGAGACAACGAGAATTTTATCACCAGTGATGTTTCCGCAATCATTATCCACACAAAGCGCGTGATCTATATGCAGGATAATGAAATAGCTGTTATTAACAAAGACAGTTTCGAGATCACAAATCTCGAAAAAGACCTCATCGACCCCACGATTTCTGTGGTCGATTGGGATATCACCGCCATCGAGAAAGGCGAGTTCAAACACTTCATGCTCAAGGAGATCTTTGAGCAGCCACTCACAATAGGCAATGCCTTTCGGGGCAGGATCAACGAATTGATCGGAACCAGCCGTCTGGGTGGGCTGAACCTGCCATCCTCCGAGCTGCGTAAAGTCAAGCAATTGCACATCATAGCCTGTGGCACCTCGTTTCATGCCGCCATGATCGGAAAGTATATCATTGAAGATATGGCGCGGATCCCGGTACAGGTGGAATATGCTTCCGAATATCGTTATCGCAATCCCATTCTTCCTGATGACACCCTGGTCTTTGTGATCAGTCAATCCGGAGAAACAGCCGATACCCTTGCCGCTCTGCGGGAAGCGAAAGCTAAAGGCGCGACCGTCCTTGGCATCACAAATGTGGTGGGAAGCACCATTGCAAG
>JAKLEY010000067.1 GCA_022711455.1 Candidatus Cloacimonadota bacterium | reverse complement strand
ACGACCCTTTGGGGTGTTCCGTAGTTTGAGCCTGTGGCGAGCGATTGGACCTCCACAATGAAGCTGCGGCTGCCCTCGATGATACAGCCGATGGAGGTTCCGATCTGTTGACCGTCTTTGGTTAGAAACACATTATTGGGGTTCTGCACTTCCATCAGCCCGGTTCCGGTCATCTCAAACAGCCCGATCTCATTGGTGGATCCGAATCTGTTTTTTACGGCACGCAGGATCTTGTATTGGTTGCGCATCTCACCTTCAAAGTAAAGCACGGTGTCCACCATATGCTCGATGATCTTGGGCCCCGCAACAAAGCCTTCCTTGGTTACATGGCCGACTAAAAAGATCGGGATATTCTCGTTCTTTGCCACTCTTAGCAGGCGGTTGCAGCTTTCCCGCAATTGAGTTATGCTGCCCGGGACCGAATCCAGAGAAGGTATGGAGATGGATTGGATGGAATCGATTATCGCCAGTCCCGGTCTGTGTTCTGTGATGGAATCAAGGATTTGTTCTGTGTCATTGGTGCATTGTAGCCAGATGTTCTCATTGTGAACTCCCAAACGCGCGCTGCGCTGACGAATCTGCTCCGTGGATTCTTCCCCGGAACAATAGAGCACGCTTTTGCCTTGGCTGCCCATCCACTGGGAAAGCTGAAGCATTAGTGTAGATTTTCCTATGCCTGGTTCTCCACCTATTAGGATCACCATTCCGGGGACTATGCCTCCTCCCAGAACCAGATCGAATTCGGCGCTCATAGTGGATTGACGTTCCACCTCTGAAGCCTTCAGATCGACAATCCGCTCAGGCTTTTTCTGGGAACCGGAAAGCTCCGCTTTACCCTGTTTTCCAACGACCTTGCTTGACTCGCGCAGACTGTCCCAGGCGCTGCAAGCAGGGCATTTTCCACTCCATTTTGTGGAAACATATCCGCATTCCGTACAAAAGAAAGAGGCTGCCATTCTATCTCCTTAACCAATTATCATGTTAACAGTTCTTTACTGTTGATTTCCAGAAGCTAAACCTGGCAGATTATGGCAAGTTTTATTTTTTCACAAATACTCAATATGCCTTGTGAAACCGATGACGGTCTCTCATTTTTCAAAGGAAGGCAAGGCATTTGAAAAAGTTTTTGCCTCCAATAATTTATCCATTATAATGTAGGCAGAGGTAATTTAGATGAAACCCAGGATAGTAGTTTTTAGTACACCCACCTGTTCTTGGTGCAAAAAGCTCAAGGAATACCTCAAAATGCAGGGGTATACTTATAAAGATATAGATGTGTCAAGGGATGACGCGGGTTTGAAAGATATGATCCGAAAATCCGGCCAACAAAGCGTGCCGCAAGTATGGATCAATAATTACCCCGTCGTAGGCTTCGACCGTGATAAGATCGGTCGTTTATTAAAAGAACATAGTAAATGAGAGGAGACAACATGGCTAATTACGCGGACAAATTCCACGAGTTGATTACCCGACTTCAAGTGGTGCTCAGTGACATCGACTATTCCCAAAAGGCTTGTTTACAGGCAGGTAAAATGGAGTGCAATCTTCTGAACTACCTGAATAAATCCCAGGCTCCCGCCAATATGAATGAACTGGCAAGAGTGCTTGAGGTATCTCACAGCAGGGTTACCCGGATCATGGATAACCTGGTATCCAAGAAGCTGGTTTTACGTAAACCCTCAGAAACTGATCGCCGCTGCTGGTTCGCCATCATCACGGACAAGGGCAGGAAACTGGCAGATAACAGCCAACAAACAGTGGTCGATCATCAGATCAAGATCATCAAAAAAGTTCCCGAGAAAGATCTCGATACTATCTATAAGTCTTTAAAGGTCTATATCGATAAGTATGAGGAAGTGCTCAAAGAAACCCTTGTCGAAGTATGAGCACAAAAACCAGCACTGTTTGGATCAAAGACCTCGTCTTTGACTCGTTTGTCGCGGGTCATCATTTGACCTTGGATGCTCCTCCGGCTGAGGGCAAACAAAGCTTGGGGCCAAGTCCCAAAGCGCTCTTGCTGTCATCTCTTGCGGGCTGCACGGGTATGGATGTGGTTTCCCTGTTGGAGAAGATGCGAGTAGGTCCCTACACTTTCCGGATGGATGTGGAATCCGATAGCACAGACGAACATCCCATCGTCTACAAAGAGATCAGGCTCTCCTATTTCTTTGGCGGAGCAGATCTTCCTCCTGATAAAATTATCAAGGCAGTAAGTCTTTCGTCCGAGAAGTATTGCGGAGTTAGCGCTATGCTCAAGCAAGCGATGCCGATCAGGATCAAAGTATTTATCAACGAAAATGAGGTGCAATTATGAAATTGCTGTTAACGATAACAATGGTTGCGGCTGTTATGGTGCTGGGTTGCGCGCCCACGCCCAAGGCTGACCCGGAATTAAAAAATGAGACTCTGCCGGAAGCGACATTTGATGAAGCCATGGCTACCTATACTTCCGGTGAATGGATCGAAAACTACGATGCGGCTATAGCTGCCGCGCAGGAGATGAAACGTCCGATCCTGGTAAACTTCACGGGTTCTGACTGGTGCAGTTGGTGCAAGAAACTGAGTGCGGAAGTCTTCACTCAGGATCAATTCAAAGACTATGCCAAAGCCAATCTGGTGCTGCTTAAACTCGATTTCCCCCGCAGCATCCCCCAGACCGCAGAATTGAAAGCACAAAACAATAAACTGCAGGAACAATTCAAGATTCAAGGCTATCCTACGATCGTCCTGATGGATGGAAACGGTAATGAGATCAACCGCCTTGGATACGAACCCGGTGGTGCTGCAGCATACGTGAACAGACTGAAGACCATGCTCACAACCAAGTAAAAAATAGTCCCCATAAAATAGAAAAGCCTCCCTTGCGGGAGGCTTTCTTTATTAGTAATTGTTTATTGATAGCGTTTGATTACTTCCAAAACTTCCGGTAAGTCCATTCCAATACTGCTAAGATGCTGTAAGGTTGGCACTCCCTCAGGGGTCCAGCCTTTACGTTTGTAGACAGCATCGATCAGCTGTTGATACTGGTCTTCACGATGCTTTCTGGTCAAAGCCATCTTTTCGGCAGTGCTCAAACCCGAGGGATCGATCCCCAGTTTATCCTGAAGCTGTTTGTCATAACGTTCCTGACGTGAGAGGTATTCTTCCTCGGTGACGGGTCCAACCGCGCGATATGGCGGGACGTCATCAATCCGCCGACCCTTGCCCATGCGCATGCAGAAGACTTTCTGGAAGTTGTAGACTCTTTCGGATTGCAGGATCAGTTCTTTTTTATCCAAAGGTCTTCCGGTGACTGCTTTGTAGATGTCAACGTAGTTTTGCACGTGTTCCGGAACCTTGGCGGGTTCATCGGTCTTGGCATTGTCTTCCGGTTCAATGTCGTTCCAGGGAAGTTTGCACAAGCCCTGCAGTCCGAACCAGGTGCGGAACATCGGGAAGTAGTGCAGCGCTTCGGCTTTGTCTTCAAAGCTGGGGATCAGGTTGTTTACCATATCCATGAAGATCAGCCAGGCTTCGTCGTGCTGAGGTCCCTTCAGAGCAAGGGTGTAACCGCCTTGCTGAGCCAGAGATTCTTTGGACATGTATTGGGAATACTCCAGTCCCTTGGCTTCCATTCCCATGTCTTGCAGCAGCTGAGGATCGGCTCCGTATTCGCGGGCAAAGATCTCTTTCATCTTGCGTACGCCCTTGCCGACAGTGAGCCCAAAGCCCTCTCCGCGTGCCATTTGATGCAGCAGTTCCAGAGCCGCATCCGCGTTGCCCCAGGTAAGTTCCAGACCACCGGTGCGTTCTTTATTCAGGATCCCGTATTCATAGCATTCCATGGCAAAGGCCGTGGAGGTGCCGAAGGAGATGGTATCCACTCCGTAGGTGTCGCAATAGAAATTGATCTCGACCACGTCTTTGGGATCCCAGATGCAGAGGTTGGATCCGCAACCGGCTCCGGTTTCGTATTCAGGTCCGTCCACGCAGACGGGCTGACCTTTGTAGGGACCGGTGCGGGGCAGGAAGTCATCCACTGCCTTGCAACAGGAGAGCGAGCAGCCAAACCAACACCCGTCCGGCATACCCTGGGTAAAGAGTTTCTTGAATTCCCAGGAGGCTAATGCTATGGCTTCCGGCATCTGGCCGTATTTAAAGTTCTTGATCGGCAGCAGATCGTAATCGTTCATGATCTCCATCAGGTGAGCGGTTCCCATCTCACGCATGTGGCACTGGCTGCTGTCGCCTTTTTCGATCTCTTTATGCAGTTTCAGCCCTGTGTTTTGGAGAGTTTCGATATCTTCAGGAGCGTTGGTGTCCCCTGCCAGAGAGGAATATTTCACAACCAAAGCCTTGAGTTTCTTGTTTCTGAACACGGTTCCGGTGCCGCCTCTGCCGGCTTGTTTGAGCCTGGCAAGTTTACGGCGTTTATCCCAGAACGAGAAATTCAAACAGGTGATCTCGACGTGATCGGAGGCGGTTCCGGAGGACACCGTCGAGACGTGTTGCAGGTGTTCTTCACCCCCGGCGAATTCTTCATGAAGTTTATCAGACAGAATGTGGCTGTTGATCTCAGTATCAGGAGCGGAGAGGATCTGGACCAGACCTTTGTCACCATCTATGAAGACGATAGCTTCTTCGGAGGATTTACCCTGGATCTCGAGGGCATCCCAACCCGAGAATTTGGTGTAGGGACCAAAGTGTCCACCCACATTGCAATCGACCGGAATTCCGGTCAGAGGTGAAATGGTGGTAACGATGGATTTTCCGCTGCCGGGGTAATTGGTGTTGCCGCAGAGAGGCCCGAACGAAATGCAGATCTCGTTTTCGGGATCGTTCCATTTGGTGTCGTCTTTGACTCCGTGCCACATCAGATACATGTCGAAGCCTTTGCCACCCGTAAATTTCTCGATCATCATGTCACTCACGGGCTTTTCTTTGATCTCGAGCGTGCTCAGATTGACATACAGAGTGCGGCGGTTATAACCTCTGATGATAGGCTTCAGTTCATATTTGTATTCAGCTAAAACTTTCCGGTTTTCCATCTATTCCTCCGTCTCGATCTTGATGGCTTCCACAGGGCAGGTCTTGGCACAAGCGCCACAGGCAATGCATTTGAAAGGATTCAATCCGCCCAGATAGCGATGCATTGAATCGGTGGGACAAGCCGCGATGCACATGTAACAACCGATGCAGAGCTTTTTATTGAGCATCACCACACCCTGAGCGGTGACGGTCAGAGCTTTGGTGGGGCAAGCGGAAACGCAGGCCTGGCACTGGTTGCAGACGTTCATGTCGATAGGGGAAACCGAGTCGTTGATCCTGATGCAGGATTTTTCCGCCTCGTCAGTTTTGAAATAGAGATTAGCGCACACGCTTTCGCACATGTGGCAAGCGATGCACTTATCGGGGTAGGTCTTCAGTAGTTTTTTCATAACCTGCTCCTGTAATTTTCTTTGTTTTCCAGTTTAAATTTACTTGAAAAGACGTCAAGAAAAGAATTGGCCCTGTCGGGTGAAAGACACCTGACAGGACCAATTCAAGAGGGAAACAAGGCTTATTTGAAGGCTTCCTGACCGCTGAAGGATCTGTTTGGATCAAAACTCTGCAAGACCCGTTGATCGCTTTCGGTAGTGGTTCCCAGAGTCATTCTGGTGAGCAGTTCACCCATGCCCGGTCCCAGCATGAAACCTTGCCCACACATTCCCACCGCGTTGATGAGATTGCTCACAGTGCTGCTTTTACCCACGATCGGGAAGCCGTCCGGAGTCATGGGATACTGTCCTCTCCAAGTTCTGCGGACTTTCAGATTGCGCAGCCGGGGATAGATCTCCAACATGCGTTTGGCGCAGAGGGGCAGGAATTCTGAGGTGCTGCGGTTGTCGATTCCCAAAATGGGAGGATCGGGAGTGATGCAGAAGACCACCTGGCCTTCGTGGTTCTGATAGAAATAGAAATTGGCCGAGCCCGGAGCCCTGCGCATATCAACCACCATGGGACCGAAGAATCTGGCAACGGGTTCAGAGATCCCGGCTTCATGATTATCAGGATAGACAGGGAGGTCCAGATCTGCCATTAAACCTATATCCCGGGCAAAATTACCGGCAGCGTTGATGACTGTGGCAGCGCTGTAGCTGTCTTTATCCGTGACGACCGAGACTATCTTTCCGTGTTCGATCCTCAGATCCGTCACTTTTTGCGAGAAGCGGAATTCCACTCCGGCCCGCAGAGCGTGAAAATAGTAGGCAGAGCCCATCAGCAAAGGCGAACAGCTGCCATCTTCGGGAGAAAAGGTAGAGCCGACCAAGCCTTCCATGGTGATGCCCGGAACCAGTTCGTTGTATTCCTCAGGGCTCACCCATTTGATGTTCAGACCGTAGCTCAGCTGGATCTGCATCAGATCCTGCAAGGTTTTTGCGTCTTTAGCGTTATAAGCAGGGTAGCTGTAACCGTTGGACATCCAGCCGATATCGTCTCCCATCTCTTCCTGCCAGTTTTTCATGATCTCGATCGAACGCAGGCAGACCGTGATTTTGCCATAATCTGAGTGGGTGGCACGGATGCCCCCGATGGCTTTTTTATTGTTTTCCTGTCCCGGGCCGCCTTCGCGTTCCAGAACCAGGACTTTCAGCTTTTGTTTGGCAAGATTCAGGGCCGCGGGCAGACCTATCGATCCCCCTCCGATCACGATAACATCATATTTCTCAGCCATGTTCAGCTCCTTTTTCCACCGGGGAATTTATCCAGCGACACTTCAATGAAGACAGGACGTTTGGTGTTTGGCACCACTTTTTCGGTTGGAATGCCTTCCTCCCGTAAGAGTCCTTTGATCAGCACTTCACAGGTTTTAGCTCCGCAGGGTCCCATTCCCGCTCTGGTGATGGCTTTGAGCTGATTCAGATCCGTGATCCCGCCTTTGATCAGCTTACGCACTTCACCCACGGAGACCCGTTCACACAGGCAGATCATGGCATCGTCGGCATATTTTTCCAGCAAGACAGTGTGTTCCAAAGCCCGGGAAACTGCTTCGGGCTGAACAATAAAAGAAACAACTTGCTTGGCAACGGCTTTGGGGACTGCAACGCGAACCAATGCAGTGTGGCTGTTTTTATTCTCCACATAGGCTGTGACAGGAGCAGTAACCAATTCCCTGCCATCGATGTCAACCAGAGAAAGCAAATCACCAACCTTAACCGGTATATTATTGATCTCATATGGCATCGTGACAGTGGGCAAGTCTTTATCTTTGCGATAATCTACCAGAGTAATAGCCAGCCCGGGACAGATCAACACGCATTTGCCACAGCCGATACAGGATCCGGAATAAAGGGGAACAGCCATCAGAGAGCCGTCTTCTGTATGTATGGAATTGGTCGGACAGACTGTGGTGCAAGGATTGCAGGGGATTTCCTGAAGGCAATGGATGATGGGGAAGACACCCTCTTCTGCTGGATTGTTTTGATAACCTTTGATGGCTCCGGGGTGGGATTTGAGAACAGCTGCCTTGTCATACCATTCTTGTGGAATGTCATCCGTGACAGCTCCGCTGTCTTTGGCGATCTGCAGCCCCACGATCTTTCCGTTGAACATGGCTGATGAGGCTTCCGCGATCTCCAACGCGTCTCCAGCGGAATAGACAGGAATCCCAGCTGCTGTAGCTTCGAGCGTGAATTCAGATAAGGAATCCAGACCGACAGCGATCAGGATGGTGTCACAGTCAAAACTCTTTTCTGTACCCGGTATAGGTTTGAATTTGCTGTCAAGCTTTACAATTGTGATCGATTCAACGGTCTCATCTCCATTTGCAGAAAGGATGGAATGGGAAGTATAGATCGGCACGCCGAGGCGTTTCAGCTTGTCCGCGTGCACTTTATAACCTCCGCAGGAAGGCATGGCTTCTGCCAACCCGACCACTTCGATCCCTGCCTGGATGGCATGGTAAGCTCCGATCAAGCCAACGTTACCGCCCCCAATGATAAAGAGCCGCTGGGTGGGTTTGACCAGATCCCGGTTGACCAAAGTCTGGAAAGCGCCTGCTCCGTAAATACGGGCAAGATTGTTTCCGGCAAAGCGCAGGAACTTTTCTCTCGCTCCTGCAGCGTTCAGGATGCGCTTGGGACTCACCAGCTTGTAAACGCCATCCTTCAGGATTCCAACCTTCTTGTCGCTGAAGACGAAGATTGCAGTTGAGTTTAGCCAAACAGTGACGGAATCCAGCTTTTGGACTTCAGCGGCTAAGATCTTTCCGATCTCATGGCCTCTGGTGCCTGCCCTGGAATCCTCTTCCGAACCAAAAAATTTATGGGTCTGGAGTACCAGTTTACCGCCCAATTCATGTTTATCATCGATCATCAAAGTCTGGATACCAAAACTACCCAGTTGCATTGCGGCAGCAAGCCCCGAGGGACCTCCCCCTATGATCAGGACATCGGTTGCGATCTCTTCAATGGGTTCAAACTCGACCGGGTTTTCCACCAACGGCAATTCGGGAAGACCATCAGCGCTTGTAACAATCATATTTTCAGTCACTTGAGTCATGCAGGATTTGACCGCAACCCCATTGGCGATCACGGTGCATTTGGCACATTGCCCATTGGCACAGAAAATGCCCTGAGCGGTTCCATCCTTGTGGTGATGGCCAAAGACGTTGATTCCATTTGCAATAAGCGCGCTGGAGATCATTTCATGCTTTCGTGCCGGGATAAGGCTGCCATTCCAGTAGAAATTGATATAGTCGTAGACCGGTACGTCCAGAATCGGGTGCTGTTTCAACCGATATTCTTTCATGATAAGGGGATACTCCTTAGTAAATTAGCATTTGGGGGGATAAAATCCGCTGTGGGCATCGTGTCAAGAAAAAAGCTGATCTTTCCTGCCTTACACGTGACCTGCAGGCACGCCTCAGGCACGCCCCCGGCACGCTTCAGGCATAACCGTGCCTGCAGCTTCCCTGCAGCTTGGGGGCAGGGTGCACCATAGCCAAAAGAGACAAGAGTGGCAGTGCTCGTCAGGGCTCAGATCTCTGCTTTCCTGACAAAAAAGATACCTAAGATCGTGAACAGGATGTTCGGAGACCAGGCAGCCCAGACGGGAGGGATAACACCGTTGTAACCCATGCTTTGGATGATTCGCACCACTATCAGGAAAGCAAAGCAAACTGCCAATCCCAGCATGTAAACCCAGCCTCTGCCTTTAGATCTCACGTTTGTGGTGGCGATGGGGATGCAGAAGAAGATTACGATCAGATTGGTGAGAGGATAAGCCAGTTTCATGTGCAGGTCGGTGACTTCGCGGTCTGTGTTGTCTCCCAGCTTCTTAAGCCTGCGGATGTAGTCCTTGAGCTCAAAGAAATTCAAGGATAGAGTCTTTTTGGTGATCCTGATAAAATCTCTGGGCTCCACTTCCAGCAGCTTTTGATCAGTGCTTGCCAGCTTTTTCCAGGACACGGGTTTGCCGTCTTTAAACTCACGGATCTCCACATCCTGCAGAATCCATTTGTCTTTCTGCCAAAGGGCGGACGAGGCTGTGATATGCTGAGTTACCTGCTTGGTCTTAAAGTCAATCTTGGTGAAATCTATGATGCGCAGGGTGTTCTTATAACCATCAAAGAAACCAAAATAGTAGAAATCATTCTGCTTGCCCTGATAATGAATGCGGGCTTTCAGCATCTGGTCTTCAGGTTGCTCACCCTTGATCCGGACGTTGTAAACGTGGCTGCGGGTGGTTTCGGCATAGGGAAGAAGGTATTCTCCCATGATTGCCACTCCCGCGCTGATCAGCAATCCTATCCCAAAAAGCGGCAGCATGGCTCGTTTGATGCTCACTCCTGCTGCTCTGATCGCCACGCTCTCGTTGTGTTTAGAAAGCCCATTCATCATGAAAAGTCCTGTCAGCAGAACAGTTACAGGAGATGTGAGCACAAGCAGATAGGGCATTCTCAAGAGGTAGTATAGCGTGGCAAGCTGAGCTGTGGCACCATTTCTGATCAGCCTCGGAAGGTTATCGATCACGTCGATGACGATAAAGAGCACCGCAAACGAGATGAAGATGATAAAATAGGTGCGCAGAAACTCCCGGGTGATATAGCGATCAAGTATTCTCATAGCTTAGTATCTCACCTCGTCCGGGATCTCTACTTTCTTGTTACGTAAATTTTTCAGGCGCCACATCAGATTCGGGAGGTCGATCAGTTTCTTCTCTTTGATGGAGGCATATATGAAGCCTAAAGCGATGATAAAGAATACAATATTGGATATCCACATCGCAAAGAAAGGTGAGACAATGCCTTTGTCTGCCAATTGCTCTCCGCCATTCAGGGCTACATAGTATACCAGAAAGATCACGGATGAGACGGAAAATGCCATTCCGATCCCACTGCTGCGGGTCATCAGCCCTAATGGCATTCCGATCAGAATGAAAATGATGACGGCAAAGGAAAGGGAGAATTTCTTGTGGTATTCAACTTCCAGAGACCGGCGGGTTTCATCAACATCGCTGATCCGGTCTTGATTCATTTTCAGCATGACGCCATAACGCCGCAGATCAGCATCTCTCTGATAGGAGGGAGCTTCTGTGTTCAACCGGGCAATGCGGGTCTCCAGTTTTGCGCTCTCCTTAGACAAGGTGGCAGCTTCGTTTTTGCGGTCTGTGATGCTGGCCTTCAGTTGAGGAGCATTCATTTCTCTATCCGAGCGGTATCCACTCTCAAAGAAATCA
>JAKLEY010000066.1 GCA_022711455.1 Candidatus Cloacimonadota bacterium | reverse complement strand
GATCATCAGCAGCGTAGTTTTGGAGGACCTCACCGAAGTCTCCGGAGTCAATTCTCAGGAACAGCTTGCAGAGCTCGAAGACGCCTACGTGGACAAGATCCGTAAACACTGGCTCAACAACGGAGTGGTGATGCACAATCCCCAAACCATTTTCATCGGTGATGACGTGGTGATCGAACCGGATGTCGAGATCTGCCAGAACACCATTCTCAAAGGCAAAACCTATATCGAAAGCGGTTGCCATATCGGCCCCAATTGCCTGCTGGATCATGCCAAACTCGGGATGGACTGCATCCTCTGGGGTTATAATGTGCTGGACAACGCCATCCTGCACGATGGCGAGATCATGGATTACACCGAGGTTCACGAGGAAGATCTGCCCTATGAATGAAGAGCGGGAATATCTTTATTCTCCGTGGCGTCTGGATTACGTGAGCACTGCCAAAGAACCGGGCTGCATCCTCTGCCGGCACAAGGACAGAAGCAAAGACAAAGAGCATCTGATCCTTCATCGCGCGCCGCACTGTTTCGTGATGCAAAATCTCTATCCCTATAACAACGGGCATCTTATGGTGGTGCCCTACGATCACTGCGACCGCTTAAGTCTGCTCACGGCAGAGCAAAGAGCGGATCTGATGGAGACCGTGGCGCTTTGCGAAAGAGTGCAGAAAGAAGTTTACAGCTGTGACGGGATCAATGTGGGGCTCAATCTCGGGGAAGCAGCCGGAGCCGGTATTGCCGAACATCTGCATATCCATCTGGTGCCGCGCTGGAAGGGCGACAGCAATTTCATGAGCGTTGTATCCGGTCTCAGGGTGATCCCGGAATCCTTTGCTTCCAGCTACGAGCGCCTGCAGGCAGGCTTTGCCAAAGCCTTGCCAAACAAGGATTAAACTAATGAGTTTGACAGTTTCTGAGCCTCCTGTAAATGTGTCCCCCAAACGCACCGTGTGGTACGTGATCATTGCGGTTCTGCTGCTTGCCATCGCGCTTGTGGTGCTCTGGAAATTTGTGTTGAACAAGCCTTTGGATGAAGTGCTGACTGAAGACAAGCTGCCCGCGATCAAGGTTCAGATCCTGAACGGTTGTGGCTTTGAAGGCCTGGCAGGGGAATATCAGGACTTTATCAAGGACAAGAACATTTCGGTGGAATCCACCGGAGACACTGCCAAACCGATCTACGACAAATCTTTGATCGTGGTGAGGAAGGGTGATCTGGAAGATCTGAGCCGGCTGCAGAAAATGACCGGGATCAAGCTCTACACCCTGGCGCGCACGGAATATTCAAATGTCGATTTCGACATCGTGCTGGGCCGGGATTATGACCAATACATGAACTGAGATATCTCCAGGGAGGATATATTGCAAGACAATACGAAAGTGAAGGCCATTCTGGAATGGCTGGCCGAAAAGAAAGCCGAGAACATCAAGGTCTACGACGTCCACAAGACCAGCGGCTACACAGATATCATCGTGGTCTGTGAAGGCACGGCTGATGTGCATAACAAAGCCATCGCCAACCACCTGATCGATGAAGCCAAAGCCTCCAAATTCCGGGTCCTCAGCAAGGAAGGGGTCGATAACGGACAGTGGGTGCTGATCGATGTGGGCGACATCATTGTGCATATATTTCTGCCCCAGGTGCGCGAGCACTACAAGATAGACGACCTCTTTGCGCAGGTCAGAAACCACCATGATCAAGAGGAACAAGCATGATCAAACAAATCCTGCATGATCACATCATCGAGGTGCTGAACAAGCTGGGCTACGTTCACGAGCGTGATTTCACCGTGGAAGTGCCGAACAACCCCGAATTCGGAGATTATTCCAGCAATGCCGCAATGGTGCTCGGCAAGGCCAACAAGCTGGCTCCCAAAGCTATGGCCGAAGCTATGATCAAAGAACTCAAAAAGAACAAATCTTATAAAAAACTGGAGATCGCGGGCCCGGGCTTTATCAATTTCCATCTGGCGCCGGTAATGTATCAGAAAGCCTTGTGGGACATCCATCAGCTGGGTTTGGAATATGGCAAAAGCGAGCATGGCAAGCTGGAAAAGATCCTGCTGGAATTTGTCAGCGCCAACCCCACCGGTCCCCTGAACATTGTGAGTGCCCGTGCTGCGGCTTTTGGAGACACTCTGTACCGCATCATGAAATTCGTGGGTTACGAGCCCACACGAGAGTTCTATGTGAACGATGCGGGTAATCAGGTGGACATTCTGGCAGAGTCTTTGGAGCTCCGTTTAAGAGAGCTGCAGGGTGAAAAGATCGGTGATTTCCCTTATGAAGCATATCACGGGGAATACGTGAGGCATCTGGCTCAGAAACTCAATGCTCAGGAAGGCATTCGCGTCTTTATGATGACGGAAAAAGACCGCATGGAACACCTGAAAGAATTCGCGCTCTCCGAACTGCTGGAAATGCAGCGCAGTTCTCTGGAAAAATTTGGCGTGGTCTTTGAAGGCTGGGTCTCGGAAAAGACTCTGCGCGCCGAGGGAGTGGTGGAAGAAGTTCTCAGCTATCTCACGGAAGCGGATTGCACCTATGAAAAAGAGGATGCCATCTGGTTCCGCAGCACCAATTACGGAGATGATAAAGACCGCGTGCTGATGAAATCAGACGGATCCATCACCTATTTCGTGCCTGATCTGGCTTACCATCTCACCAAGATCCAGCGCGGCTACACGCAGCTGATCGACATCTTTGGTCCTGATCATCACGGTTATGTGCCCCGGCTCAAAGCTGCATTCAAAGCCCTGAAGTATGATGATAACATGCTCGAGATCATCTTTTTGCAGCAGGTGAACCTCTTTGAAGAAGGCGAGAAGGTCAAGATGTCCAAACGTGCAGGCAAGATCGTGACCATGGATGACCTGGTGTCTCTGGTCGGCAAGGATTCCGCCCGCTTTTTCTTTATTGCCCGCAAAGCCAATGCCCATCTCAATTTCGATCTGGAGCTGGCGCTTTCCCGCAATAACGATAACCCCGTTTACTATTGCCAATACGCTCATGCCAGAATCTGCAGCATCATCAAGAAAGCCAAAAAAGACCGGCTGATGCCCAGATCCTATAAGGAAGATATGACCGCAAAACTGGTCAAACCGGAAGAACTGGCGATCATCCAAAAACTGGCTGATCTGCCTGATCTGCTGATCAGCATAGCCGATCTGCGCGAGCCTCACAGGCTGGCAAATTATCTGGAGGAACTGGCCTCGCATCTCCATAAATACTATGCCAAATATCAGATCGCGGGAGACAAGAGCAAAGAGACCACCCATGCCAGACTCTTGCTGATCGATGCCGTGCGTCAGGTCTTTCTCATCTGTTTCGGACTGATGGGTCTTTCCGCACCGGAAAAGATGTAAGATGCTTAAACCCGAGAACCCCCGGCAGCTTTCCTTGCGAAAAATGCGCGGCGATGATCTGCCGGCGGTTCTCAAACTCGAAGCTTCCGCTTTTTCAGATCCCTGGCCTCCGGAAGCCTTTTCGGATGATATCATCGAAACCGCATGGCTGCTGCTGAGAGATGAGCAGATCATCGGCTACACCTTTGCCATCATGGTCATGGATGAATGCAGCCTGATCAACGTTGCCATCGCTCCTTCCGAACAGCAACAGGGATATGGTCTGTTCATGATGCGTGAGCTGATCTTCCGGCTTTACACCGAGCAGAAGATCCGCCATTACTATCTGGACGTGCGATCTTCCAATGTTGCCGCGCAACGGCTTTATTCAAAGCTGGGTTTCAAACAGCTGGGAATTCGCAAGAGCTATTATCACAAACCACCTGAGGACGCGATAGTGATGGGCTTGATCCTGCCTCCGCTGAATCAGGAAGCAAGAAGAATTGATGGATAGATTTAGAGACTATGATTTTCTGGTGATCGGCTCCGGAATCGCCGGGCTGGTTTTCGCGCTTCAGGTTTCCCGGCTCGGAAGAGTCGCGGTGGTCACCAAACGTAGCCTGAACGATTGCAACACGGATTATGCTCAGGGTGGGATCGCTGCAGTGCTGGATCATCAGGACTCCTTTGAACAGCATTTGAACGACACCTGGCTGGCAGGGGCTGAACTGGGCAAGAAAGTGGTGATCGAACGCGTGATCAAGGACGGCCCCAAGCTGATCCAGTATCTGATCGATCTGGGCACGGATTTTACCAGAGTAGTGGAAAACTACGATAAAAGCCTGGAAAACCTCTCGCTCACCCGTGAAGGTGGACACAGCCACCGAAGGGTTGCTTATGCTGCTGATTCCACCGGGCATCAGATCATGGAAGCACTGATCGAGAACTGCTATCAAAACGAAGGCATAGACATTTTCGAAAACCATATCGCGGTGGACCTGATCACTCAGCATCACATTCATCAGGACGACGGGTTCATTCCCGGGATCTCTTGTTGGGGAGCCTATGTGATGGACACCAAAACCAATCAGGTGGAAGTCTTCCGAGCCAAAAAAACCATGATGGCCACGGGCGGAGCCTCCCAAATCTATGCCCACAACACCAATCCGGATGTGGCAACGGGGGATGGCATGGCGATGGCACGCCTGGCAGGAGCGCGTTTGGCAAACATGGAATTTGTCCAGTTTCATCCCACCTCATTCTGGTCACCCGATGGAGAAACCTTCCTCATCAGCGAGGCAGTGAGGGGTGAAGGAGCCGTGCTGCGCTTGCAGGATGGCAGCACCTTCATGGAAAACTATCACGAGATGGGCAATCTGGCCCCTCGTGACATTGTCTCCCGCGCCATCGATGCCGAGCTCAAAAAGCGGGGCGAAAAGTATTGCCTGCTGGATGCCACCGGGATCGACCACGTCAAGCTGAAAAAGCACTTTCCCTATATCGATAGCCGCTTGCGGGAGCAGGGCATAGATTTCACCAAAGATCCCATCCCCGTCGCGCCGGCTGCTCATTATTTCTGCGGAGGAGTGCTTTCCACCATCGACGGACTTACAGACATCCGCAACCTGTATTGCGCGGGGGAAGTGGCTTGCACTGGCTTGCACGGGGCAAACCGTCTGGCCAGCAATTCCTTGCTGGAAGCTCTGGTGGTGGCATGGCATGCCGGAAATCACCCATCCAACAGTGATCCGGTGGATTTCCCACCCATTCCCCCCTGGCAACAACCTGAGTGTTTCTACGAAAATGAGTGGGTGATCATCTCTCACAACCGCGAGATCATCGGCACCATCATGCAAGGCTACGTGGGAATCCGGCGCAGCCGCAGATTGCTCAAATACGCGCTCTCAAGAATCGAGAACATCTATAACGAGATCAATAATTTTTATCAGCACAATGCGGTCCGCAAAGAAGTGATCGAGACCCGAAACATGGCTGTGATCGCCATTGCGGTGATCCGCAGCGCTCTCCTGCGCAAAGAAAGCCGGGGGGCGCATTTCCTGATCGACGTGCCCCATCGTGATGACGCTAAATATAAGCTCGATACCATCATTTAATTAAGAATTATGAATTAAGAATTAAAGCTGCGCATGTTGCGTGGATTGCAGGACTTCGTTCCTGCAGTGCTCCACAAATCATGCAGGAAAGAGCCATACAGTGAGTATAGAAGGATACAATGGATAAAACAGGCAGATTCATCACCTTTGAGGGAGTCGAAGGCAGCGGCAAGAGCACTCAGATCCACATGTTGATCGAGGCTCTGCAGGATCGTGGCATTCCTTTTTTGCACACCCGGGAGCCGGGTGGTTCACCGATCTCGGAGAAGATCCGCAGATTGCTCCTGAATGCCGAGCACCTTGAAATGACCCCCGAAACCGAGCTTTTGCTCTATAGTGCCAGTCGCAGCCAGCACACTTTCCAAACCATCCTGCCTGCTCTGAAAGCCGGGAAACTGGTGCTTTGCGATCGTTATTACGATTCCACTTTTGCCTATCAGGGCGCCGCGCGGAATCTCGATCTGAATTTTATCTCCGAGCTCACCGGGTTTGCCACTTATGGCACCGTTCCGGATCTCACCATCCTGCTGGATGTTCCTGTCAGTGCGGGATTCAAGCGGATCACAAACCGCAAACTGGACAGGCTGGAACAGGAAAGCAGCGCCTTCCACGAAAAAGTGCGCCTCGAGTATTTATCTATTGCCAATAATAACCCCCTCAGATATGTTGTTCTGAACGGCTTGGATCAGCCAAGTGCGATTCACGAAAAGATACTGTCTTCTGTATTCGAACTCATAGGAGAAAATTAATGACAAAGTCCAGACAGCGCTACACCCTGATCACGATTGCCTGTATGTGGATTCTGAGCGGAATCCTGCTTTTCACGGCCACCAAATCCTATGCCGAGACTCCCCGCAGCGGCTCCGACATCTATTCACAGCTGGGTCTGTTCAGCGAAGTTCTGCTCAAACTCAAAGACGGCTATGTGACCGACCTCAGCGACGAGGAATTGATCAAGGCAGCCATCATCGGCATGCTGGGCTCGACTGATCCACACACGAATTATTTCACGGAAGACGAATTCAAAGATTTCACCACCAGCACCAAAGGGTCATTTGGCGGTTTGGGCATTCAGATCGACAAGAAGGGCGATTACATCACAGTGATTTCTCCCATTGAAGGAACGCCCGCCTACCGGATGGGAATCTCCTCCGGTGACCGCATAATCAAGGTTGACAACGTGAACGTGGTGGGTTTTTCCACCGATGAAGCCATCAAGCGCATGCGGGGTGACGTTGGCACCCAGGTGACCATCACGATCAGCCGTCCGGGTCTGGCTGAACCCATAGATTTTGTGATCACCCGCGAAGTGATCAAGATCAAGAGCATTCCCTACAGCTTTGTTTTGGACAATGGTGTGGGCTATATCCGGCTCTCGCAGTTTAACGAAAACACCGCTTCGGAGCTCAGATCCGCACTGGCTGAACAGGAAAAAGCCGGGATCAAGGGCCTGATCATCGATCTGCGCTGGAATCCGGGCGGATTGCTGGATCAGGCAGTTGACACAGTGAACGAATTTATCGGCAGCGGTAAGCTGGTGGTCGAAACCAAAGGCCGCAAGGAAAACCGCCAGCTCTACACCAGATTATCCACCAAAGAACGCAATTACCCCATCATCGTGCTGGTCAATGAAGCTTCTGCCAGCGCCTCGGAGATCTTTGCGGGCTCGCTTCAGGATTGGGATAAGGGTCTGGTGATGGGCAAGACCTCCTTTGGCAAGGGCAGTGTGCAACAGCTTCTGCGCCTTTCGAATGGGGGCGGGATCAAGGTCACCACTTCCTATTATTATATCAAATCCGGGCGCTGCATCCATAAGATGAGCAATGATAAACTCCTCAAGGGCAAAGAATTGACTGCTGCTGAGATCAAGGCAGAGGACGATAAGAACCATGCTCAGATCTACTACACCGTCAAGGGCCGCAAGGTCTATGGCGGAGGGGGGATCACTCCGGACATCGAAGTCGAAAGCGACCTGCTCACCAATCTGGGAGCGGATCTGCGGCGCAAGAACGTGTTCTTCGACTACGCTGTGGATTATTTGGTCAAAAACAACCATAAACTCTCCAAAGATATGGTGGTTACAGATCAAATCTTCAGCTCCTTCCTGGATTTTGCCCGTTCAAAAGATGTTGCGATCACTCCGACTGCTGTGGACAGCGCTGCCGTCTTCATCCGCAATTCGATCAAAAGCGAGCTGGTGGCCAAGGTCTATGGCGAAACCGAAGCCTACAAGATCAACATCAGTCAGGACGTTCAGTTGCAAGCAGCGATAGATATGTTCAACCGGTTCAAGACCCTGGACGAGATGTTTGCCCACGCGGCGGCACAGCAGGATAAGAAAATCTCCAAACCCTAATCAACAGCGGAAGGTGATATGAGATCCAAAATGCAGAAAGCTCTTGCCCAAATGAAAATCTGGGCCGTGGATGATGACCAGACCAATCTTAAACTGATGGGAGCCATCCTGCAACAGAGCGGATTCTCCCAGATCAGCTATTTTTCCAGCGGAGAAGCCGTGCTCGCAGAACTGGAACAGGCTTGCCCCGATCTGATCCTTCTGGATATCATGATGCCCGGGATCAGCGGTTTTGAAGTGCTGACCTTTCTCCAGTCCAGCCCCAGGCACAACCATATCCCCGTGATCGTGATCACTGCCGTGCCCATGCAGGACGACATGGAACCCCTGCGCAAGAGCTTTGAGCTCGGTGCCATCGATTATATCTGCAAACCTTTTACAACAGTAGAACTGGAGATGAGGGTCAAAAGCACTCTGCGCCTGGAAAAACAAAGGCAGGAGCTCGAAGCTGCCGTCAGTAAGATCCGGTCTCTGGAGAAACTTCTGCCCATCTGCTCCTATTGCAAAAAAGTGCGCAGTGACAAGAATTACTGGCAGGAAGTCGAAGTCTATATCTCCGAACACACAGATACTCTGTTCAGCCATTCCATCTGCCCCAGCTGCTATGAAGTGCACGTCAAACCACAATTGACGGGGCTCAAAAGAAAGTAATTAAAATTTAAGCATTAATAATTAAGCAGCGCGCCACTTAATTTTTAATTCTTAATCATTAATTTGCTCGTGGTCTTCCCCCTGTCATACCGCTATCTAACCGCTGTCTAACCGCTTTCAAACCGCTTCAGCAAGCAAGGTGAAACCGGCCAGATACCGTTATGATACTTGTCTGACAGGGATTATATAATAGGGGACTGTCTTACCACCCGTAATCTTCATAGTAATAGTAGTCGTCATCATCCCAATTGCCGTTAGTGTAATATAACACGAGCCGGCCACTGCTGTATACCGAGACATACAGAGCCTTATCATTTGGGAAATACCAGATGTAATCGTAGTCGTAATCGTTATACACCTGATACTCGCCGTGGATCTCTTTGAGCATGTCTATGACGTAGGGCTCCACATCGGAATCCTGGGAGAGATCATAGCGCAATTCCCAGCCCTGCACAGCGTTCTTATCGTCATTCATGCGAATTTGCAGGAGGAGCAGATTCGGAATTGTGTCAGAATTGTAAGTTATGTCGCCGCCTACACGGTTGATCTCCATAAAACCCTTGCTTTTCAGCATAGCCTCGGTCTCTGCCAGAGGAGCGTCGAAGGCGATGTCATAAAGGCTCTTTTGCCCGAAAATCAGGCTTACCAGCATGATAAGACTACAAATCAAAAGTGCTTTTTTCATTCTATACCTCTATTTTTGTCTTTGATTCTGAACTGACATCATAATAATGCATAAGTATGATCAGTTTTTATATAGCAATATTAATCGATTTTGGAGTGCAGGCAAGAAATTTTGTAACATAGCTTTCAAGCTGTTGTAGCCGTGGCTTTAGCCTCGGCGAAAAGCACGAACAGGCTTGGGATTACGAAGGTATCACCCCGTCCGGGGTTCATTTGATCATGGGATCGCTGTCCCGGGGTTCCGCTAAAGCTCCACCCCAGGCTATGTCATATCACCCCTAACTGGGTTCACGGACTACACCCCTACACCCCTGCACCCCTGCACTCCATAAAGAAAAGTGGATACATATCCACAGATAATGGAAATCCATCCGCAAAAAAGGGGTTCAGGCATTTCCATGAAATGCGTAAACCCCTGTTAATTATGCTTAATGCGAATAAATCACAATTGGCACACAGCTTGCATATATAAAGAACAGTTCCCGTGCATGCCGGGACTCCCAACCCGGCATCCTGCCATGGCATCCCCTGTCATAGCAGATTCCGACCTCCTAAGTCAAAACCTGTGGACCCCCTCTTGCGAGGGGGTTTATTTTATCAGATCATGGAAATTGCTTTTTTGGGGCACTTGCCGACACAGACCTCACAGCCCACACAGAGCTCTTTATTCACTGTGTGCAGCGCTTTGAGTTCACCTGTGATAGCAGTCACGGGGCAGGCTTTGGCGCAGATGGTGCAACCAATACAGGTTTCGGCTGAGATCTCAGCTTTCTTTCTGATCCCGCAGAGCAGATCCAGGATGGCATGAGTGGGGCAGACCGTCGCGCAGAGTCCGCAATTGATGCATTTGGAATAATCGATCGAGGCGAGGTTGTTGGTGACGGTGATAGCCTGAACCGGGCATTTGCGGCTGCAGATACCGCATCCGATGCAGGAATGCTGGCTGCCGCAGACTTGCTTTGCCACATTCCCTTTGTCTTTGGAAGAGCATTTGACGTAGACATTGCGGTTGATGGGAACGAGGTCGATCAGCTTGCGGGGGCAGGCTTTGACGCAAGAGCCGCAACCGGTGCATTTGTCAAAATCAATGCAACGCATGCCATATTCGTCCACACTGATGGCGTCGAAGGGGCAGGCATTCATGCAGTCGTTATAACCCATGCAGCCATGGGAACACATATTGGGTCCCCCTGCCATATTGACAGCGGATTTGCAGGATTCCACACCCTGATAGGCGTATTTCCAGTTTGTATTCTTGAAACCACCAGAGCTGCAATGGATAACGGCCACTTTTTGTTCCATGGCACCGGCTTGCATGCCCATGATCTTGGCAATCGCGACAGCTGTGGAAGCACCACCGGGAGCGCATTTGTTCACTTCCGCGCCACCATGCACGATGGCATCGGCATAACCGGCACAACCGGGCATGCCGCAGGCTCCGCAATTGGCGCCTGGCAGGCTCTCGGTAATTTCGGTGATCCTGGGATCGATCTGCACGGCAAAGACTTTGGAGGCAAAGGCCAAAACCAATCCGAAGATGGTTCCCAAACCGCCCACGATCGCGATCGGAGCAGTCAGCACCGAGCCCAGATCCTGTGCCGCGGCTTCCAAAAGAATTGTATTAATCATCTGTTCTACTCCTTAGATCTTGAAGCCCATAAAGCCATAGAAGGCCAGAGCCATGGTTCCTGCCAGGATTAAACCGATCGGCATTCCCCGCATGCTTTTGGGCATGGGGACCAGCTCCAGACGTTCCCTGATGCCTGCCATAGCCAGCAACACAAAGGTAAATCCGGCACCGGAGAAAAAGCCGTTGAGCGTGGCATCCAGGAAATTATAGGCGGTCACTCCGTCCGAACGGAAGGCTTTGGTGTTGATGAT
>JAKLEY010000065.1 GCA_022711455.1 Candidatus Cloacimonadota bacterium | reverse complement strand
CGAGCACCGGCTCGACGACGGGACGGGCACCCTTGGAGAGGGCAGCGCGGCTGGCGACGGCAGGAATATTCGAAGTTCCTTCCACGATTCTGTTGCTGGTGGCAGCAGAGATCGAGGTCAGCTGATCCGTAGCAAAGGCAAGGGTTGTGGTGTCGTTGCCAACGGTGATATCATCGATGAACCAGACATACCAGAGACCATCCGCTGACGGAGGATCATCGGCATGGAAGGCGAGCTTGATCTGCTGTCCGGCATAGCTTGCCAGATCGATGTTGATCGGAGTGGCATAGTAATTCCAGCCACCGGTTTGGGCAGTAGCATCCCAGAGCGAGGTCCAGGTGGCGCCGTTGTCGGTGGAGACTTTCACCCAATAGTGATCGTCATTGGTTGATCCGAAGAAGACATAGCTCCAGAAGTTCAGCGCTGAGGCAGGCGGGCAGGAGAATTGCGGAGTGATCAGCCATTCATCCTGATGGTTATAGCTCCACCACAGTGCAGCTTGCAGAGCACCACCGTGAGGCGGCACTTCCGGGGTCAGCGCAACTGTTCCGATCGAGCACCAGGTAGGCAGCACACCGGTGGTTCCGGCAGCGCTGGTATCGGTGATGATCTGGGTCCAGTCTTCGGGCGGGAATGCTGTTCCTTCGAAATCTTCGCTGACGTTGGCAGCGTTGGGATCCGGAGGCATCCAGCTGAGGTTCACAACGGTGTTGTTCTGCACTTGCTCGGAAACGACCTGAGTCGGAGCCAGAGCAATTTCTGCCAGGGCGAAGTTCTGGGTGGTGGTCTGCAATCCGGTAATGGTCACAGCAGGCTGGGAAGCAGGCTGGTAACCGCCTTTGACGCAGGTCACGGTGTAGACACCCTGGTAAACGCCAAAGGAATAGACACCGGAGGCATTGGAGGTTCCGCTGTATTCTCCGGCTGTGATGATCGCATCGGCAACAGGGGCACCGGTTCCGACATCGGTAACAGTACCGGTCAGGGTTCCCATCATGCCTTTGTGGATCGAATTGGAGAATGCGGCAGGAGCAAGCACACCGTTGGTGTATGCAGCTTTGACAGCATATTTGTAGACGCCGCTGGGCAGGGGCTGCCAGGCGTTGTCAGTGTAGGTGAGAGGAGTGATCGGGTTCGGGGTCAGAGTGGTCCAGTTGGCTTCATTAGCCTGATCCGCGGCAAGCAGACGATAGACTTTGTAACCGACGCGAACACGGTCGTTATTCTGAGGAGTGCTGATGGTGTTGTTGGCCTTGCGGACTCCGCTGGTGGCAAGAGTTCCGGTGTTGTAACGCTCGGCATTGAAAGCCAGCGGAACCAGAGCGGCACCACGGGTGGGAGCGCTGTAGCCAACGTATCCTTCGATATTCCAGTTGTAGGTAAGGGTCGGGGCAAGGGCAGCAAGCGTGGTCCAGGCACCCTGGTAATACATCATGTTGCCGAGACCTTCATCCTGAGGACCGGCGTCGCAACCCGCGGGATAACCGCTGGTCACGTTACAGCGATAACCAAACCACAGTTCCTGTCCGGCAACCAGCGGGACGGGAGTGGCAAGGACAACTTCATTGTACTGGTCAAGCACGGGAGTGAAAGCCTGATCCACAACCATGGGTCCGGGAGCAGTAGCAGAGCCACCGGTCCAGACGCGCAGGGAGAATGATCCGGCTTGGGCCGGCCATACTTTCACGCTGTAGAGGCTCATTCCGGCATAGTCGGTCAGAGCGGATGCGGGGAAACGGATGGCGACGTCAAAATCTGCCACGCCACCGGTTCCGATGCTGTCATCGTTGTCTCCGCAATAGCTGAGCCATTCACCACCGGCTGTTCCGGGTTCGCTCCAGTTCACAACCACGTTGCTGAAGTTTGCGGCTTCGGTCGCAACCACTTGAGTGGCGGGAAGCGCAATCTCGTTCACGGTGATGGTGCCCATATTGAGGTTGGTGGTGCCAACTACGGCAGTACCTGTGGCATTGGTGTAGCCGGCATAGGTGACCGTGTAGTTATAGGTCTGGCTGGCAAACACGTTCGGGATGGTGAAAAGACCACCGGCTGTCGTGGTGGCAGTGTAGGGCTCATAACCAGTGAGGTTGATGGTGGCGCCCACAAGGCCGACAGTGGGTTGGTCAGAACCGACAACCATACCGGAAACTGTCACTTGCGGCAGTAAAGCCAAAACAAAGTTTGAAGTAACGGTCTGGTCTTCGATGATGGTTACGTTGTTGGTGACGGAGGTGTAGCCGTGTTTGGTGGCATTGACCTGTTGCGCGCCCTCAAAAACGTAGGGGAAGCTGTATTGACCGGCAGCATTGGTGATCTGCACGGCAGGTGTGCCAACAATAGAAACCGTGGCACCTTCCAGAGGAGCACCACCGACGGTGACTGTTCCGTTGAGAGCACCCATGTTTTCAGTGATGAACATGAAGGTGGTCTTGGGGAACATACCCTGGGCAGTGGCAGCCGGAGGAGCTGCGGGATCGAAATCCACGGAATCACTATAGGCATTACGGGTACGGCCGGTTAAGGTTCCGGTCTGAGTCACAAACACGTCTGAGGAGGAATAGTACTGAGTATCCATCGGACGTTCGACCATCACTACCAGATTACCGCCACCGTAAGCATACGGGGTTGTTAGCTGGACGAGGACGTTGTTTGAGCCACTGGGATAGTTCACATTGCCCGTGAAGACCTGAGTCAGCTGAGTGGAAGGAATCCATCCGGCAGAGAGGTCTGTCTGGGTGGTTTCGCCAACCCAGATATTGGTGGGCATATTGGGCAGGTTGGTGGCGAAGCTGTTGTAGAACTGAATACCGGTCAAAAGACCGCCGATATTGAGTTCAGAGGCCAAATACATGGTCTCGAACAGCGAGTTCTTATAGAACATGTCCACAGGCATCCGACCGGTGGAACCGCCGTTACCAACGGTAACCGCGACCACGCCGGCAGCCTGGACCACAACGTTCAGGTTAGTGGTCTGGTTGTTCTGAGCGATCTCGTCATTGGCCATGACAACTTTGCCATAAACATAGGTGGGACCTGTGACACTCGGGGTCCAGGGCAGGGTGAAGGTCAGAGTCTGAAGGGAGTTGATCGAGGTGCCGGCTACGCTGGCGATCTCGACATTGCCTTCTTTCATCAGCTTCACGCTGTAGTTGGTCTGAGTGGCAGTACCATTGTTCTTCACTGTCACAACGTAGTTGGAAACTGAACCGACGCTGGGGGTAACGTTACCCGTCACGCTGAGGCAGCCCATGTCGTTGGTGATGGCCTGACCTGTGTAGAAAATGGTGGTCTTGGGGAAGATACCGGAAAGCGTGCCACCGGTGGGAGCGGCAGGATCAAAAAGAGTGCTGTCACTCTGCATGGCAAGGGCACGGCTGGTTCCGATAGTCTGAGTCTGGAAGTAGTCCGAAGAACTGTAATACACAGTATCCATCGGGCGGTTGACCATCATCACCAGATTGCCGGGGGTATGCATGTAAGGCGTGGAAAGGGGAATGGTAATGGTGTTCGCGCCGGAAGGATAGATCACGTTACCGTCGAAGACCAGAGTCATCTGGGTGGAAGGAATCCAACCTCCGCTCAGGTCTGTCTGGGTGGTGCTTCCGAGCCAAATCTTGGTGGCTCCGTTCGGGTTACTGGTCACGAAGTTGTTGTAGAAAGCGAGTGAGGTGATGGTTCCGGTCACGAAACCAAGCTCATCTGCCGTGTAAATGCACTCAAAGAGTGAATTTTTCCAGTAGAAATCCATGGGAACCCGGGCTGTCTGATCTCCGGCTCCGATGGTTACGGCTTGAACACCAGCGGGTTGAACCGTGACAGCCATAGGGTTGCTCTGGTCGTTGGTGGTGTTCTGATCACCGGCAAGGACTACCTTACCAATGAGGGAGGCAGGACCTGCCACGGTGGGGGTCCAGTTGATGGTGAAAGCAAGATTCTGATTGGGAGCGATCACAGTGCCGGCAACGGAACCGATCTCAGCAGTGCCATTCAGCAGTTTGACCTGATAAACGGACTGAGAGGCGGTGCCGCGGTTACGAACCGTGACCACGTAAGGGGAAAGAATTCCGACCGTGGGTGTGGTACTTCCGGTCAGAGAAAGGACAGAGAGGTCGTTGGCCTGAGCTACGACGGGATTGAATTGATAGATCGTGCCCTGGGCAGGGAATTCCGCGATTGCCGTGTTGGCAACAGTCGTGGAAGCAGTGGCAGGGGCACCGGGGGTGACGCTGAAGAACCAGCCTGGGCCACCGGGAAGCATATTGATGCCGATGGAGGCGGAAGCGCTGGAAGGAGCTCCGGTGGACGAACCATAAACCAATTCGATCTTGCCATTTTCGTAAAGCTTGACCTGATAGTTGAAGAGGCTGGTTGCACCGTAGTTCCATTTCGCGTCAGCGTATTGGATGGTGAAGATGCGGTTGGGCGCAGTACCTGAAACCAGGTACTGGCAAGTTCCCGCGGCCATACTCAGATCGTCCCAGAGCGGGGCGACGACAGGTACTACTGTGGTAGAGTTCAAGGCATTTGACAGGTTGCTGCCGGTCTGAGCTGTGCCCAAGCCGATCCAACCGTTCGAAGATATCTTCACTTCCGTGTAAGAATTATCCCCGTAGACAAATGTGAACCCTATTGGAATTGCTGCAGATATGGCGTCGTCAGACAGCATATCAGTCACGGCAGTTCCTGTGATTGGCGTATATGTCCCGGTGGTGGCGGTAAATGAGTAGTACTCATCTATCGTTGCCCAGGCCATGGACACCATGAAAATCACTACGAGCAGTAATGATAATCTCTTCATAGGTATCTCCTTTTCCCATATTGATTGTTTGGGTAATATTTAATCCTTATTTTATTATCGGTCTTTAGCTTAAAGCTGTTTTTTGTCACCGACAATGCCCTATATAATGCAGCGCTTGAGGCTGCCCGTTCTATAAAAAAAAGGACTGCACACACCTATATGACTGGGCGGATTTCTCCGTTGCAAGCACAGTATGAACAGTCCAATTTTTTGTCAAGCAGGAATTACTGCTTTCTGAAGATTATTTTTCTTTCCTTCTGATCATATCCAAAAACCAGCTCTTGCTGCGGTCCGGCTTCTCCGCTCAGGATAGCTTTGGCCAGCGTATTCTCCAGCTCTTTTTGGATCAGACGCTTGATCGGTCTGGCCCCGAAGGCAGGGTCAAAACCTTCCGAGGCAAAATACTCCACCAGGCTCTGCTCCCAGGATAGCTTTATCCCTTGCGTAAGCAGTCTTTCTGCCAGATATCCCAGCTGCAGGACCACAATCTTACGAATATGTTCCGCTTCCAAACGGTGGAAGGTGATGATCTCATCCACCCGGTTCAGGAATTCAGGACGGAAATACTGCTGCAAAACCTTCATCAATTCAGGCTTCAGCAGCTCTGTAGCAGCCAGCCCGGCATCAAAGATAAACTGGCTGCCAATGTTTGAAGTCATAATTATCACGGTGTTCCGGAAATCCACAGTGCGTCCCTTGCCATCGGTCAATCTGCCATCCTCAAGGATCTGCAGCAGGATATTGAAGACATCCGGATGCGCTTTCTCGATCTCGTCAAAGAGGATCACACTGTATGGCCGGCGCCGGATAGCTTCCGTCAGATAGCCTCCCTCTTCGTAACCCACATATCCGGGAGGTGCTCCGATCATGCGGGAGACGCTGTGCTTTTCCATGTATTCACTCATATCCAGCCGGATGAGGGCTTTCTCGGTGTCAAAAAGCAGCACTGCCAGAGTCTTGGCAAGCTCGGTCTTGCCCACTCCGGTGGGTCCCAGAAAGATGAAAGAACCGATGGGACGGTTGCCCGCGGTAATTCCGCTTCTGCTTCTGCGGATGGCATTGGCCAGCGCGGAGATGCCTTCCTCCTGCCCGATAACTCTCTGACCCATGATGGACTCGAGTTCCAACAGCTTTTCCAGCTCACTCTGCAAGAGCCTGGAGATGGGAATGGAAGTCCATTTGGAGACTACTTCCGCCACCATTTCCTCATCCACCTGTTCCTTGAGTAATTGCTCAGATCCCTGCTGTAGTCGCTCTGTGAGCCTGGCCAGTTCTTTTTCTTTTTCCACCAGCGAACCATAACGAAGCTTGGCGGTGGTCTCATAGTCTCCCCTGCGTTCACTTCGCTCAGCCTCCACCTTCAGCTGTTCGATCTCCGCCCGCAGCAGCTTGACCGCATCCAATTGCTTCTTTTCATTTTCCCAGCGGGCTCTGAGTTGAGCCCTGTTTTCACTCAAATCCGCAATTTCCAGGTTGATCTTTTCCAGCCGCGACACAGACTGAGAGTCTTTTTCCTTTTGCAAAGAGAGCCGCTCGATCTCTAATTGACGCAGCTTGCGCTCCGCTTCATCCAGTTCCGCGGGCATGGAATTCAGCTCCATGGACAGCCGCGCGCAGGATTCATCGATCAGGTCAATGGCCTTATCAGGCAGGAAACGATCGGAGATATAACGTTCGCTCATCACGGCAGCAGCGACCAGAGCTCCGTCTGTGATGCGCACTCCGTGATGCAGCTCATATTTATCCCTGATCCCGCGCAGGATGGAGATGGTATCCTCCACCGAAGGTTCAGCCACCATGATAGGTTGGAACCTGCGAGCAAGCGCTGCATCTTTTTCGATGTATTTGCGATATTCATCGATGGTTGTGGCTCCGATGCAATGCAGAGAACCCCTTGCCAGAGCGGGTTTGAGCATGTTTGAAGCATCAACGCTCCCTTCCGCGGCTCCGGCACCCACCACTGTGTGGATCTCATCGATAAAGAGGATCACCTTGCCTTCGGATTTCTCCACCTCAGCCAGAGTAGCCTTGAGCCGCTCTTCGAATTCACCTCTGAACTTCGCTCCGGCAATCAGGGCTGCCATATCCAGTTCCAAGAGCTCTTTATCAAGCAGATTTTCGGGAACGTCCCGCGCGATCACCCGGCGTGCCAATCCCTCTACTATTGCTGTTTTTCCCACTCCGGGATCACCGATCAGGATGGGATTGTTCTTCCTGCGCCGGGAGAGGATCTGCACTGTTCTGCGGATCTCATCATCGCGTCCGATCACCGGATCCAGCTTATCCTGCCTTGCCAAACGCGTGAGATTGCGGGTGTATTTTTCCAAAGCCTGATATTTGGCATCGGGATTGTCGTCCGTAACGCGCTGATTGCCACGCAGTTCCTTGAGCGCTGAGAGCACCTTCTGGCTTGTAATTCCCCGGTTTTTGAGGATCGTCGACGCTTCCCTGCCTTTTGAAACCAGTGCCAGAAGCAGGTGTTCCAGGCTGATATATTCATCGGAGAGCTGCTCCATCTCACGCTCTGCCTGATGCAGGATATCCAGGAGATTTTGAGAAAGATAGACCTGAGCACCACTCACCCTAGGCAGCTTTTTGAGCGCTGCTTCAACATCCCCCGCGATCAAATTGGGAGAGGCTTCCAGCTTCTGCAGGACAGGGATGATCAGCCCTTCTTCCATTTGCAGCATTGCAGCCAGCAGATGCAGATCCAGCAGTTCCTGATGCCCGTAGGAATTTGCCAGTGCCTGTGTGGCGGCAACCAATTCCTGTGCTTTGAGTGTAAAACGTTGTGTATTCATAATTCACACCTCCATGTTCTGGAGATAAAATAGGAGAGCTGGATAGCATGTCAAGTGTTTTTTAGCAGTCGAGGGGGTTTGATTGCTAATTTGGGAAGGGGTGCAGGTTTGCAGGGGTGCAGGGGTGTAGTCTTTGCAAGGTCGGAGTCACTACACCCCTGCACCCCTGCAACCCTACACCACTAAAAAAAGAGTGCTTCGGGAAAATCGATAAGCCGGATTCTGTTCACCTGTTCACACAGGCTGATGTCTATCCGTCTGGACCCTGTCTCACGACGCGAAGCTTCCGTTTCCGGAAGAGGGTTCGAGCTGCCTACCCGAAAGTTGTATGTGCGGGCCGCACGAGCTTTCCTATTTGGCATTGCACCGGATAAGGCTTTCCTGGCTGAGCCTGTCACCAGGCTCACCGGTGGTCTCTTACACCACCATTTCACCCTTACCTTCAGGATTAAGCAGAAGGCGGTTTATTTCTGTGGAGCTGGCTCTGCATTGCTGCAGCTTCCCGTTAGGAAGTATCCTGCCCTGTGGTGTCCGGACTTTCCTCTGTCCTGATCGCTCAGAACAGCAGACATCTTCGTCTTCCCGAAGCTGATAAGAATAGTATATTCTAAATCTTAAAGATCGTCAAAGCGATCCATGAGGATTCTGCCGCAGCTTTCGCAGAAGTGGATCTTTTTGCGAAGTTGGAGTTCGATCCTGATCTGGGGGCGGATATTGAAGCCGCAACCTCCGCAGGAGCCATCGCGGTTATATGCGACAGCCTGGTTTCCTTTGTTTTTGATCATGCCGCCGTATTGTTTGATCAGGTTGGTGGGCAGGCTGCGGGCGAGTTCATTTCTGGCGTTGCGGTGTTTTTCGATCTCGCCTTCCAATTCCCCGATCTGGGCTCTGAGGTCACCCTCTTTTTCTTTTTGAAGAGCTTCCGCGGCAGCCAGAGCTTTTTTATCTTCGGTCACTCTGCTTTTATAATTGTTATCTTCTTCCATGAGTTCGATCTCGGTGGATTCCAGGGCGGAGATCTTTTCCTTGAGATAAGCGATCTCGCTATTCAGGGCCTTATATTCTTTGTTGGTTTTGATATCCGTGAGTTGGGTGGCATATTTTTTGATCTGCTCCTGATGTCCTTTGATCTCCAATTCCAGGGAGCGTTGTTTTTTGCCCAGTTCCGCTCTTTCGGTTTCGGTGAGCAGGAGGTTTGCGGTGGCTTGTTCCACTTGTTCCAGAATGCTGTTCAGTTGTTTGGGAAGTTCTGCCTGGAGCAGCTTGAGTTTACCGATCTGGTCGTCCAGCAATTGCATGCGGGCCAGAGTCCTGAGTTGTGATTCCATATATTTTCTCCTTAAAAAAGCAAGCTGATGTCGAGGGATTTGTAGGAATGGGTGAGAGCCCCGACGGATATAAAGTGGACACCTGTGGCAGCAATGGCGGAGATGGTCTTCTCGGTGACCCCGCCGGAGGCTTCCAGTTCGATCTTTTTGGCATATTTGCGAGCCGCTGCCTTCATTTTGGGAATGGACATGTTATCCAGCATCACGCGGTCGACTCCTGCTTTGACGGCTTCATCCAGTTCTTCCGGAGTGGTGACTTCGCATTCGATCTTATAGCTGGTGTTGTGCAGTTTGACTCTTCTCACGGCTTCAGCGATGCCCCCTGCTGCCCGGATATGGTTTTCCTTGAGCAGGATCATATCGTAGAGACCAAAGCGATGGTTAAATCCACCCCCCACCCGCACGGCATACTTTTCCAGTTCCCGCAGCAGAGGAGTGGTTTTACGGGTGTCCAGCAGACGCGCGTTGCTGCCTGCAAGCAATTGGACCAGTTCATGTGTTTTGGTGGCGATGCCACTCAGACGCTGGATAAAATTGAGCGCGACGCGTTCTCCCTGCAGGATGGAAGCGGCTTTTCCCTCGATCTTCATGATCTCATCTTTGGGTTGGACACTATCTCCGTCTTTGCGATAGAGGGTCACCTTGAGCTCGGGATCAACAGTTTTGAAGACCTTGCGGGCTATCTCTGAACCGGCAATGATGCCGGGTGCTTTGGCGATCATATAAGCGCTGGTATGCGCGGCTTCAAGATCGAGGTAGATCGTGGTAAGATCGCCCGTGCCAATATCTTCGGCCAGAGCGAGGTTGATAATATCTGCGATTCTCATAAAAATTCTCTCCATAAAAAAAGAGCATCTGCAGGCTGCAAACGCTCTCTTAAAGGCAATCTATCCTTTCGGGTACTGGCAATCAATCTTGTTGGTAAACACATATATCTTAATTTATCCTCTTTGGATCAACCCAAGTAAATTAAGACTCTGATTTGTCAAGTTTTTTTCTGAGCCTTGTTTTTCCGGAAAATTCGGCACAATTGTCGCGCGACAAGCAATTCTGCAAAAAAAGACAAGCAATTCTGCACACATCACGACAGGGAGTTTCGCACAAATAAGCAAGTTATTAAAAGGCTTAAAGTTAGAGACATTAAAACTAATGCGTAACAATGTCTGAAGGAATTTTCAAATCCTCATATCTATGATAAGGAGTCGGGGAAGAATAGGCAGAATACCGATAATGCCGAAGGAACTCAACTGCACTCTCAGTCGTATGTGCATTCTGTATGGCATCAAACTCAGCACCGATAATCCTTTTGTCGATCAGCTCATTATCTGCAAAGAGGGACAGAACCTTATCCTGAACAGAGTACTCCAATACCACCTTATTTGTCAATTGTAGCATAACAACAGGCATATATCCATTTATATCCGGATGTCCGGGTCGATTGCTTCTATATACTTCCTGCAGCTCAGAGGGCAGAAGTACCCCGTATTGAGTCTTTGGAAAGTAACTCCAATCTGTCATAATACCGAAGAAAACCGACTCCAGTTCTAAGACCCTCGCTGGCCACACATTCCCCTTCAATGTGTCTTGAATAGATATATCGTGATCATTGCTGAAATACCCACACTCAAGCCGATTTGAATACAATTCACTAAACCATTTCTCTTTTTCAACCACTGCATGCACAAAAAATAGACCATCATCCAATTGCATATAAATCGCAAGCTCCTTTTTTGGCTTGGATTCTTTGATTATGACATAGCCCTGGTATCCGATCAGAGCAACGATGATAACAAACAAACCTACGAATATCCCTTGTATCCACCTCATTCTAAAGATCCTATCGGTTAAAGCTCCGGATCGCAATATCCAGGATCCCGATCATCGTGATATCCTCGCCATCCTCCGTATAAGGCATCGGTGTAAATTCATGATTGATCGGCATCAGCCACGTCACCCGGTTCTTATGATCCTCCACCAGCTTCTTCAATGTGATCCCCTCCCACGTCCGGAACGCCATGATCTTACCATTAGTCTCAATCCCCGTCCAATCCTCTGAGCAGATCACTACATCTCCATGCAAGATATGCGGCTCCATGCTTTTACCGGATACCCTGAAAACCAGATATGGAGGTGAAAATCCCAGCATT
>JAKLEY010000064.1 GCA_022711455.1 Candidatus Cloacimonadota bacterium | reverse complement strand
CTTCGGTCACGGCAAAGAAGCGGACTGAATTGGTTTTAACACTATCCTGAAAGGTCACCGTCCAGGGCGCGGCACCATCCTGGCTGTATGGTTCGATCTGCAGGTTGTTGAACACCGAAGAGCCGATCTTGTACAACGAAACATCACTGCTGCTGAAACCCTGCAGCTCAAATTGATATAATCCGGGCGGGCGATGAGAAGGTTTGGTGAATTTGATCCAATCCTGAGAGGTTTTATACTCCCGCCAGTAGGTGAGTTCAGCATAGTCCAGCATCACCTGTTCGCGATCAGCCATGACAGTATTGCCCGAGAGGCTGATATAAAAATAGTTTGTGCCGTGTCTGAAATATGTGTTTGGAATGGGGTTCTGGTTCTGGAAGACCTTTTCGGTTTGCCCCACCCAAGTGTGAGTGTTGATCATTGCCTGGTTCACCCGCACCGTTGCCTCATGATCCCATTGCCCAGGGTAGAGGCTTTCAGAATAGGTCAATCCGTGCAGCACAACCTTGGCGTTAGCGGTGCGGATCGTACTATCCCGGGGGTATTGCAGCTCAAAGGGCACAATATCCAGATCAGGAGCGCTGACTCTTTTCCAAAACCAGACATCCTCCTTGTAAAACGTGGGGTTAGCTGCAGTCCAGTTGTGACCGAGCTTATCGTTGACCAGCTGTTCTTCCAAATGAACGGTTGATTCAAAACTATCGGGAACTATATACTGAGAAGGATTGGAATTGGTCAACCCGCCGTTTTCCACCATCATCCGGGCGCCAAAATGATCAAGCAGACTCAGGTGATAGACGTTTTCCGCCGTATAGTCATCCTGATATCCGGTATCTCCGTAATGCCTGTCACCATAGAATTCGAAATAATCACCGGGATCCCAGTTGCCATCCGCTTCTCCGTTGAAAGTTATGGGGATCTGCCCGTTTTCGTCCGACAACTCCAGATACCTGGGATCAACATTGGTCACAGTCCACGCGTAATCCAGACCTAAGGAATCTGCCATCATATCCATATAGTCTTTCAGATAGCTGTAGGTGATCTTATAGATGCCTTCTGAATCTACGATCAGCTGGATGCGATCTATCCGGGAAGTCACATTTTTGGGCTGATCAGAGTTCTCTGCCGTTTGTTTCGGTAAACGCCAGGCCCGGGAAGTCTGATTGTTGATAAAAAAGCTGTCAGCAACAGAATCCAGTGGATTTTCAGCCTGCAGCCAATCCTTGGCCTGGGTTTTCGATCCCTGAATCGTGACCTTGACCCTGATGCTCTGATTGACCACCAATTCTTTACTTGCGGCCCGGTATTGGAACGGATAGAATTCCAGGGGAATAAATCTCCGGTTTCCGATAAAAGCCGCTTCCCCCTTGCTGAACAAAGTTTCGGGATACAAGCTTTTGCGATTGTAGGCACGGTTGTCCCGTTGAAAAGCATAATCCACCCCGTCACCGTCCAGGACAATAGTGGGAGCGGGGGCCAGATCCACGCCGGAAAGGACAGTATTCTTATGCCCGATAAGCTCGATCATGATTTCGCCGTCCACCGGGATACCAAGCGCTTCGGAGAAACTCTTCAGTCCGGGAAAACCTTCCTCTCCAAAGGAGTTGGCGTCGTCACAAACGATTCGTTGGCGAGTCTCACCCTGATAGGTGAAGTCTTCAAGTTTGTAGTCCGGCAGCGTGAATTGCAGGATCAATTCGTCCTGACTCTGGCTGATAAGCTCGACGGCTCCCGCAGCCAACAGGATCGGCAGCAGCATGAGCAGCATTAAAACCGTATATTTCATTGAATCTCCATAGTTTTGGGAGGGTTGGACCGCAAGCCGATATCGGTGCGAAACTGCATTCCCTCAAAGTGAATCTGCTTCACGATGTCATAGGCAAGTCGACGAGCCGCTTCCCGGTCATCACCCCGGGCGGTAACGGTCAGAACCCTTCCTCCGCCTGTGATCAGCTTACCTTCCCGGGCCTTAACCCCGGCAAAGCTGATGCTGTTTCTATGATCCGCGGGCAGAGTGATCACAAAACCGGTCTCCGGTTCTGAAGGATAACCCTTTGAGGCCAAAACGACAGAAACTGAACAGGCATCATGCCATTTCAATTCCAACTTATCAACCTCTTTAGTGTCTATCGCCCGGCAGATTTCTATAAGATCAGTTGCTAACAGTGGTAAAACAGCCTGAGCTTCGGGATCTCCCCAGCGGCAATTGAATTCCAGCACTTTCGGTCCCTGAGCAGTGATCATCAGTCCGCAGTATAAAATCCCGCAAAATGGACAGTTTTCTTCCCGCATTGCCCTCAAGACCGGGCTGATGATCCGGCTTTCAATTTGCTGCAGATAAGGTTCTGCTTCCCAAACCGGAGCGATAGCGCCCATTCCGCCTGTGTTTGGACCCATGTCATGATCAAAAAGCTGTTTGTGATCCTGAGAGAAAATTGTTGTCTTGAAATGCTCTCCGTCGCAGATGGCAAATAAGGATACTTCCCAGCCCTCCAGGAATTCTTCGAGGATGATCTCAGTTCTGTCTGAATTACTGAAAAGAGTATCAAACGCGGCTTCAGCTTCTGCCGGGTTCCCGGCTATATAGACACCCTTTCCGGCAGCCAGACCATCAGCCTTGAGTACCAGAGGATAGCTGAATTCTGCAAGAGCTGAGCCGGCTTCAGACCTGGAATTGGCTTTGCGGAATGCTGCAGTGGGAATGGAAAAGCGCTGCATCAGGTCTTTGGCAAAGGCTTTGCTGGTTTCGATCCGGCCTGCTGCCCGGGAAGGACCTATGCATTTGATTCCTGCCCCGCGCAAGGCATCACTCAGCCCATCGGCTATGGGCTGCTCTCCGCCGATGAACACGTAATCTATGGCATGCTCACGGCAGAAGCGGATGGTTTCTGCGGCAGCGGACAAATTTTTCACATTGTGGCTTCCGGAGATTCCGGCATTCCCCGGAGCTACTATCAAACGATGAATCTGCGGGCTTCTCGCAAAAGCATCAGCCAGCGCGTGCTCTCTGGCTCCACTGCCAATAACTAAAATGTTCATGGTACCAATTCCGTTAGTTCTTTGATCAGGCTGATCAGAGCGTAGTCCGCGGCCTTTTGCCGGATCGAGGCTCTGGTTCCGGAAAAAATCTGTTTGCAGACCCAGGTTTTACCCGGGATCGCAAAACCAAAATAGACCAGCCCGACAGGTTTAGCATCGCTGCCTCCCTCAGGACCGGCAATGCCGGTGATGGATACAGCCACCTCTGTTTTACATAGCATGGTCAAGCCGTAAACCATTTCCCCGGCTGTTTCAGCACTGACTGCTCCATAGCGCTCTAAAGTATCGGTACTGACGCCCAATAACGCTACTTTCTGCGCGTTGGAATAAGAAACTAATCCGCCTGAAAAATACGCGCTCGAACCGGCCTGGTCTGTGAGCATCTTCTGAACCAGGCCCCCTGTGCAGGACTCCGCACAAGAAATCAACCAGCCTCTGGCCTGAAGCAGTTCTCCCAGCTTGGTGACCGGAGAATCCCCGTCATAACCCCAGACATGCTTCTGCACTCTGGCAGCCATGCTTTCCAGGGTTTGCCCGATCAGAGCTTCATCCTGGCCATAGAGCCGCAGATCCACTCTGCCGGTTTGAGGCAGCCAGGCCAGGTTCACCCCTGCGGGGATTTCAAAATCTGCCAATAGCTCCGCCAGAGCAGATTCGGAGATGCCGTGCGTGTGAATATTACGTTGAATCACGGATTGCGCGCCATAACGCTCTTTGAGTAAACCTCGCAGATGACGCTCAAACAAATGTTCCATCTCCAAAGGGACTCCCGGCAGGGCAAAGAAAGAGCGTGATCCATCACTATAGAACAAACCCGGAGCAGTGCCCTGAGCATTGTTTAGGGCAACAAAGCCCGTGGGAACAAGAGCCTGGTTCCGGTTGATCCGCGGAACATCTAATCCGCGAGCCTTGAACCGGTCAGTCACCTCTTGCCAGATCTCTTCCCGGAAAACCAAGTCCCCTCCAAAAAACGATACGATGGCATCCTTGGTGATGTCATCGGCAGTAGGCCCCAAACCTCCGGTGCTGATCACGATGTCATAGCGGGACCAGCAATAATCCAGGGTTGCGCGGATCACAGAGAGCTCATCTTTGATCGTAACGGCATAGTCCACTGCCAGGCCAAGCCCTGCCATCTGCGTGGCCAGATACTGCAGATTGGTATTCAGGGTCTTACCCAGCAGGATCTCGTTACCGATGCTTATTATGGCTGAATTCATGCCTGTATCCGCTTAATATGACTTGGCAAAAATCACCCTCAGTTTTGAATCCTGCCCGCAACAAACACATTTTCCATCTTCGAGCTGGTTTTCAAAGGGAATGCAGCGCACTGTAACCTTGAGATCAGTCTTGATCTTTTCTTCGCAAGCCACACTGCCACACCAGGGCGAGAAGGCAAAACCTCCGTGGATCTCAGGCTGATTAGCATTTTTGGGCGTATAGAATTTATAGAATTCCTGATGATCATCGATCCTGACGATGTTTTCATCCCTGAAACTCAGGGCTTTCTGATAAATGGAAGCCTGGATCCCGGACAGAGTGCTGACAATAGCCGTCTTAAGTTCAGTAACAGGAACCGGGACTTTATCACGCGGCTCCTTGTCCCTGCGCGCAAGCATCACGGTGCCTGAAGCAACGTCCCGGGGACCAATCTCGATGCGGAGGGGTATCCCTTTTTTTATCCAATACCAGTTGCGTTCACTTGATGTGAGATCACGATCGTCCAGCTCAGTATAGATCCTGATATCCTCAAAATAGCAATTCTTGAGCTCAGCCTGAATTTCCTCTGCCAGCTTCATCACCTCTGTGCGTTCTTCCTCAGACCGGAAAATTGGAATGATGACCAGGTGGGACGGAGCTATCTTAGGCGGCAAAACAAGACCATTATCGTCGCTGTGTGCCATGATCAGGGCTCCGATCAGGCGGGTGGACACACCCCAGGAGGTGGTCCAGGCAAACTCCGATTCTCCCTCGCGATTTTGAAATTTGATCCCCGAAGACTTGGCAAAATTCTGACCCAGGAAATGGGAGGTTCCGGATTGCAGCGCTTTTTTATCCTGCATCATGGCTTCGATGCAATAGGTGTTTACGGCTCCGGGAAACTTTTCGCCCTCTGTCTTTTCGCCCTGGATCACAGGAATTGCCAGATAATTCTGCGCGAAATCGGCATAGACATTTAACATCTTTTTGGTTTCAAGCATGGCATCTTCATAGTTTTCATGCACTGTATGCCCTTCTTGCCAGAGGAACTCCGTGGTGCGCAAAAACAGCCTTGTGCGCATTTCCCAGCGCACAATATTGGCCCATTGGTTGATCAACAGGGGCAGATCCCGGTAGGAATTGACCCACTTGGCAAAGGAGGCACCGATAATGGTCTCGGAGGTGGGACGCACGATATAGGGCTCACTGAGCTCACCGGCAGCTACCAATCCACCTTTTCCGTCAGGTTCCAGACGACTGTGTGTGACCACCGCGCATTCTTTGGCAAAGCCTTCCACATGCTCTGCCTCTTTTTCGAAATAGGATTTCGGGATAAAAATCGGGAAATAAGCGTTGCGATGGCCTGTCTCACGAAACATTCCATCCAGAACTTTCTGTATATTCTCCCAGATCGCATAGCCCCACGGCTTAATGACCATGCATCCGCGTACTTCACTGTTTTCTGCCAGATCGGCAGCCTTGATCACCTGCTGATACCACTCGGCGTAGTTCTGTTCACGAGTCGGCTCTATGGCTGTTCTTTGCTGTTTACTCAATTTATGCTCCCTTGGATATATCTGCAGATTCCACTCAATTCAAGCTGCTGAATCTGTCAATCATTTAGAAGCCTCCGCTGCTTGCAGGCCTGAGGATATATTTCACCTATGTTCATAAGAGTGTGTAAATGTGTCAGGCTCCCTATGACTCCTATTCGAAACCGATCCCCAACATATAAAAGGGCACGACCCCGCTAAAACCCTTGGGATTGGTGTAAAACTCCCCACCTAACTCCGGGATCAGATAAAATGGTCCCATGCTGAGCTTGATGTTGGCGCTGATTCCCGAATGAACCATAAAGTCCTGATAGACCTCCACCCGGTCCGCTGTGGAATCGCCATCATAGTAAGCCACACCCGCTCTTCCGCTAATTGTTCCGGCAGCAGCCTTGGACCATCGTTTGGTGAGCAGCACCTGCACACTTCCTTCTGCCGCAGAATACCAATCGTTATAATCATCTGTTTCGATGTCATACTGTGCCTCGGAACGTACAAATGAGAAACCCGGCGTTATCGCAAAAGACTTCCCTTCTTCACTCTGAGATAAAGTCTTTTTCAGATAAGCCTTGAATCCAGTGGAACTTCCCCCTGCCCATACTCTGGCACCCAGATCAAGATCCCCGGTCAAACCATACTGTGCTTGAAATCCGGAGATCACCGCCCCGGGGTATTCATCACTGATCAAGCTCTCGGATTCCGATTCCATCATGGCTGTCAGGTCCAGCCCGATCCCGGAATTGATCCCGATCCGCATCTTCCCTTTGCGAAGTGGCTCAGCAGTTTCCAGATTGGACACGTCCATAGCCACGCAAGCACTCAATACCATGAGTACAGGTAATAATAAGAGAGTCTTCATTTCTTCTCCACAGAATTTTAAAATTGCCTGGTTATCTCAACGATCTCACCGGCGCAGATCACAAGTTCCGGACTGGCCTCCAGCCAGTATTCCTGCTCTTGTTCCAGATAATCCTCAAACACAATGAGATCAGCATAGTAATTGGTTTCAATCTTGCCACGTATATGGCTGCTTTGCGATAGTTTAGCTGCACCTAATGTGTAGGCATCGAGGGCTTGGGTCAGACCGAGAGACTGATCCAGACGCCAGCCCGGTTGATTTGAATCGAGCTTGGGTTTGCGGGCAATTGCGGAGTAGATACCCAGGCAGGGATTGAGCGATTCAATGGGTGCGTCCGAGCCAAAGCCCAGAGCTGAGCTGTAGCGCAGAAGATCGGCAAAATTATAGGCCTGCCCCCGCACACCCTGCCAGTGGTTTTCGATCATGTCCACATCATTTGCCAGGTGTACAGGCTGCAACGCGCATGCAGCGCCCGAATCCCGGAGCAGGGTTAGATCCTCCCTGCGGACGCATTGCGCATGTTCGATGCGATGCAACAATCCCGGATAGGCCTGCAAATCCTTGAATAAGCGCAGGATCTGATTCACAGCCCGGTCTCCGATCCCGTGAATGGTAAGTGCTATGCCACGCGCGGCTGCCTGTTCCCCGATCCGCCAAAGTGCATCGTCTGTGTAACGTAAGATACCGCAGTTACTTGTCCCCGTGTATGGATTGAACATTGCTGCTGTCTGCGAGCCCAGAGCCCCGTCCGCAAAGATCTTCAGTCCTCCGATTTTGAGCCATTCATCACCGCTGTAGGACCTTATCCCATTTTCAAGCATAAAGTTCAGCTCGTCGAGCTGAAAATGCCAGGTGAAGCGAAAATTCAAACCCTCATGCCGCAACTCCTCCAAAACAGACCAACTGGCTGCCCCCTCCATGGTATGAACCCCCACCAGACCGAATCTGCGGGCATCGGAAACAGCGGCAAGGACAGCCTGTTTAATCAAGTCTCTGTCCGGTTGAACTATATGATGCTCCAGCAGTTCAGCTGCGGCTTCGTAAAGCAGACCTGTTGGCACGCCTGCACCGTCACGAACTATCTTACCCCCGGCAGGATCCGGGGTTGATGAATCGATGCCTGCCAGCTTCAAAGCCATACTGTTACAGAGTTTCCCATGATAATCCTTGCTCCAGAGAGCCACCGGGATATCAGGAAAGACCTTGTCCACCAATTCTTTATTCAATGCGTCGGGTTGATCCAGCTTATTCTTGTCCCAGCCTCCCCCCAAAATCCAGGGTGGCAGTGAGATCTGATTAGATCTATAACTCTGCAGGACCGCAAGGACACTTTCCACCCTCTCGCAAGCGCTCAGATCCACCATGATCTTGCGCTTGGCATACTCCACAAAATGAGTGTGGGTATCCACAAAGGCAGGGACTATTATCTTCCCCCTCAAGTCCAGAATTTCTGGCGTGGTTTTTGCTAAAGCGATACATTCACTCATCTGGCCTATATGCCTGATATATTCACCTGTTATGAGTATTGATTTACCTTGTTCATAAAGTCCGGTTGCTAAATTGAGAAATTTGGCATTGACCAGTACAAGATCCATGGTTCAGGCTCCGTGGCTGGTCTGCGTTAAGGTGGTTCTCAGAATATCCAGCCCTTGCTGCAGGGCAAAGGATGGCAGGGCAATATTGAGCCTGATCCAGCCCTGGGCAACCTTTCCGAAAGCAGACCCGGGGACCGTGATCAACCCGTTTGAGGCCAGTCTTGAAGTCTGATCAAGATCATTCAGATCAGTTTTTATCATGACATAAGGTCCGGCCTGAGGAATCTTGACCACGATTTTGTTTCCCAATCCCGCGCAGGAGTTCTGTACAAAGACCATATCATCCCGCAGTCGCTTCCGAATTTCAGCCTGAGCCCGCATACCAGCAGGGGAAAGGGCAAAGATAGCTAATTGCTGAGAGAGCCAGTGTGCACAGGTGCTGACATATTGTTTGGCTTTTATCACTGCTCCGCTGATGGGGGTTGGGGCATTAACCCAGCCCAGCCGCCATCCGCTCATGCAATGTGACTTGGAAAGCCCGCTGATCCGGATCAGATCTTTGAATTCCTGCTGCGGACCGGGCATTGCTTCCTCATGATACAAGTCACGATAGATCTCGTCCACGACCACACAAATATGTTGTTTGTTACATATTGTAGATAGATTATTTAGCTCAGTCTTATTAAAGCATTTTCCACTTGGATTCTGGGGATTGGAGAGTATTAGAATTTTAGCTTGAGAAGTTCGCAGGAGCTGCTCCCAGAGTTCCCAGTTAATATTGATCAGATCTTTTTCATAAGGTAGCCGCATCACGTTGCAACCCAGGATCGAAGCTATGGCTGTATAGGCGGGATAATCGGGATCAGGGATGGCGATCGTTTCACCGGGATTGCTAAGCGCAAGCAAACTAAGATAGATAGCCTCCTCTGCCCCATTGGAGACACAGATCTGTTCGGCTACGGTTCCATCACCATAGTAAGCCGCAATCGATTCCCGTAGTTCAGGCAGTCCGGCATTGGGTGTATAGACCGCTGTTCCGTGATCCAGGAGTTTGTGAGCCTGTTTCTGCAGGCATTCCGGGAGAGGGTAGCCCAATTCACCCAAGGCCATGTTGACAGCCCCGGGGCTTGCCTGATCGAGAACCCGACGGATGAGTGAGATCTCAATTCCGGCTAAACGGTTTGATTCAATCAATTTCCGCCCTCAGATCGCGTTCCAATTGCACCGAGATCTCAGTTTTTGCATCACGATATTTGATAATAATGGGGCAATAGATCTGGAAGCCGGGATGCTTTGTCATAGCCCTGGAACCCGGAACCAGCACGGCATCTTCCGGTATTGTAAAGGAGCCTCCGGCATCACGTTCCAGATAGCGGGAGTGTACCGCATCATAAACCGGGGTTGAGCCCGTCAGTATTGTACCGGAAGCAAGAACAGCTCTGCTTTTAATGATCACTCCCTCATATACTCCGCAGTTACCACCCACAAAGGAATCGTCCTCCACGATCACCGGACGGGAATTGATCGGCTCCAAAACACCTCCGATCATCGCTCCCGCAGAGAGATGCACATTCTTGCCGATTTGCGCGCAGGATCCCACCAGCGCGTGTGAATCGACCAGCGAACCGCCGTCTATATAAGCGCCTACGTTGATGAAAGCCGGAGGCATGATCGCCACTCCCGGAGCAACATAGCATCCGTTACGGGCGGAAGTACCTCCGGGGACTATGCGTACTTGATCGGAAAGCCGAAACTGCTTCTCGGGCAGGGTGTCTTTATCGAAAAAAGTCTTCTGTGAGCTCCAGGGCAGTTCAGTTAACAAGCCCATCCTGAAGCCGATCAGGATCCCCATTTTCACCCAATCATTGACGACCCATGCCCCGTCAACATATTCGCATGAGCGTATTGTTCCGGTATTCAGGTCATTCATAAAGCCATCAAAGAGCTGACGCTCCGTCCGACCGTAGTTTTGCGGTTTATTTTGATATAGATCAATAATCTGCTGTTTCACTATTCTCTCCTGCCGGATTCTTGTGTTTCACATGATATGTTTTGGTTTAACTTTATTAGCTTAACTTGCCTATTTCAGTTATAATTCTATCCATAGCATCCACTATCCTGGAGCGGGGACAAGCGAAATTCAGACGGTAGAATTGTTCAAAGCCTGTGCCGTATTTTGAGCCCGGATCGAGGGCCAGCCTTGCTTTATTGACCAGGAGATCCCAAAGAGTTTCAGAATCCAGACCCAGATCTGTAAAATCCAGCCAGCTCAGGTAGCTTGCCTCAGGGAGCTGGCTTTTCACCATGGGGAGCGAATCCCGCAGGCATTTATCGATGAAATTACGATTCTGGGCTAAATAAACCACCAATTGATCCAGCCAGTCCTCTGCCCGGGTGTAGGCTGCGGTGAGCGCTGAGATGCCAAAACTATTCCCGATAAAGAGATGCAGCTTTTCATTGAGGTCATTCAAGGGTTTAAACAGCTTTGGATTGGAACAGACTGTCACCGCCGTTGCCAGACCTGCCAGATTGAAGCTTTTGGCAGGGGAAAAAGAGCTGATGCAGATTGAGCTCAGATCATCCACTGACGCTATGGGGATGTGTTTATGCCCATCATACACGATATCGGCATGGATCTCATCACTGAAGACAGTGACTCCGTGTTTTCTGCAGATCTCCCCCATCTTCCTCAGTTCATCTTCGGTAAAGGCTCTTCCCACAGGGTTATGCGGATTGCAGAGGATGAAGAGTTTAGCTTGCCCTGCCAGGCGGTCAAACTCCTGAAAATCGATCTGATATCCGGAAGCAGCAGGGATCAGCCGGTTGCAGAGCAGTTTGCGTCCGTGGTTAGTAGCAGCGTGATGAAAGGGTCCGTAGACCGGAGTCTGGATCAGCACACCGTCTCCGGGTTCCGTTAGCGTGAGCACAGCAAGATTGATCGCAGGCACTATCCCCGGGGTGGAGATCAGCCAGTCACGATGAATAGTCCAGTGATAACGTCTTT
>JAKLEY010000063.1 GCA_022711455.1 Candidatus Cloacimonadota bacterium | reverse complement strand
AAAAAAGTAAAATGCCATGCTGACGTGCCCTGAGGGAAAAGACTTCCCCGGGGAGAGGGGGTTATACTGCAGAGGCAATTCATACTGATACTTCCCGCCAAACTCCTGAACGTTGCGAGGACGGGGTCTCCCCCATTGGTCTTTTAGCAGGGTGTTCACGATCAGACCAGGACCCAGAGCCATCACCAGCACAAGATATAAGCTTAGCTTGCGCCAGGGCCGGTAACGTGATCTGAAAAACCCGGACAGGAACACGATCAAGGCAGCCCCCGCGACAACCAGGGCAGGGATGGTGCCATAATTATACATCAGCAACACGATCGGCTGTTTGGCCAGAAACCAGCCTCCGTTTGCACTGTAGACACTGCGTTGTATCTTCATATCCAGATCAAAAGCCCAGACTGAGAGGGTGATCAGCACCAGCAACAGCAAGGGGATCCAGAGATCCGGGCTGATAAAGAAGTGACGGCTCAAACGAGCCGTCACCTTATTTGTCTGTTTTATCTTCATTGTTTGCTTATACGGTGGTATCCGCTTCAGGGTCTTCGGTGGATGCAATTTCGGTCGCGGCTTCTTCGACAGTTTCCACTGCCGGTTCAACAGTCTCTTCGACTTCGGGGATCGCTTCCACAATTTCTTCCACTTCAGGTGTCACGACTTCAGGAATCTCTTCCACGATCTCGGGAGCAACTTCAATCACGACTTCAGGAATCTCTTCCACGATCTCAGTCACTGCAGGAGCCTCAACCTCAGGAATATCTTCCGCGAGCACGGGAGCGGCTTCAGTCACGACTTCGGCGGTCTCTTCAACCATGGGAGCTGGTTCAGCAGGGACTTCAATGTTATCTTCATTCACGTTATCAGCCACGACAGCAGCTTCAAGTTTGGCTTCTTCCGCGGTCTGCTTGTCTTTTTCGAGCTGAGCTTTGTCACGGGCATCCTTTTCAGCTTTTTTCTTTTGCTGGCGGGACACGCGTTCACGCATATACTGCTCGTGGATGGCTATGTATTCTTCCTGCAAGCGGGGGTCACGGCTAAAGAAGAAGGCTTTCACAGAGAGGATCAGACGGCGGTTTTCCATATCCAGTTCGATGACTTTGAGGGGCAATTCTTCACCGACATGGAAGGCATCTTCGGAATTCTCCAGTTTGGGCAAAGCCAAATGGGAGATGGGAATGAAGCCTTCGACGATCTCTTCGCCGACCTGGACATCGACCAGCACACCCTTGGGGATGAGCTTGCCGATCTTGCCTTTGACTTCGCTGTTCACAGGCAGAATGGTGTTCAGGGTTTCCCAGGGATCGCTGCTGAGCTGTTTCACACCCAGCGCGATGCGATGTTGGGCACGGTCGATGGAAAGGATGACTGATTCCACTTCCTGACCCTTGCGATAGACTTCGCGGGGATGATAGATGCGCTTGGTCCAGCTGATATCGGAAATATGGATGAGGCCATCGATGCCTTCCTCGATCTCCACGAAAGCGCCGAACGCGGTAAGACTCTTCACCTTACGCGTGAGTACTGTAGCCGTGGGATAGCGATCTTCGATCGTGAGCCAGGGGTTGGCTTCCATTTGCTTCATGCCAAGGGAAATGCGACGGTTTTCCTTGTCCATTTCCAACACGATGGCATTGATGGTGTCGCCAATTTTGACCATCTTGCGGGCATCAGAGATCTTCTTGGTCCATGACATTTCAGAAATGTGGACCAGACCTTCGACACCGGGCTCAAGCTCCACAAACGCGCCAAAGGATTTTACGCTCACCACTTTACCGGTGATGCGGGTGCCTTCGGGATATTTGATCTCGATGTTTTCCCAGGGATGAGGAACCAGCTGTTTGAGTCCCAGCGAGATCTTATTGGTCTCGGGATCAAAACCGATGACTTTGACCTTGACCTTGTCGCCGATCGCCAGCATATCTGAGGGATGGTTGATCTTGCCCCAGGACATGTCGGTGAGATGGAGCAAACCATCGATTCCGCCGAGGTCCACAAAGGCGCCATATTGAGTGATATTTTTCACTTCCCCGTCCAGCTCGCTGCCAACTTCCAGTTTACCCAGCAGTTCTTCGCGCTTGCCCTGGGCTTCTTCTTCCAGGACTTGCTTGCGGGAAAGGATGATATTACGGTGTTCTTCATCGATCGAAACGACCTTGAAGCTGAGTTCCTTGCCAATGAACTGATCCAGATTGGGGATCGGTTTCAGGGACATCTGGGAACCGGGAAGGAAGGCTTCGATGCCCATCAAATCGACAATCATGCCACCTTTGACTCTGCGGCGGATAAATCCGTTGATCCGGCTGCCGTCTTCGGCGCACTGCTTGATGCGTTCGATGTTCATGATAAAATCAGCTTTCTTCTTGGAAAGAATGATCTTGCCATCGCCATTCTCGACTTCGTTGATGAAGACTTTGATGATGGAATTGCGCTCCGGAATGCCGCTATAGGCAAATTCGGACAGGGAGATGACGCCTTCGGATTTGTAGCCGATATCGACCATGACTTCTTTGTCGGTGACGTTGACCACCATGCCTTCCTTGATCTGACCCTTTTCAAAACTGGAGGAATACTCTTCGATCATGCTAAGCATGTCGTTGTGTTCCTGCTCTTCGGGAGTCAGCGGAGCCTTGGGTTTGGGAACCTTGACCGGTCTCGGGGCCACGGGTTCGGGTTCTACGGGTGTTTCGGGTTCTGGAACCGTTTCGGTTTCTTCAGCTTGAGGTGCTTCTGCCACGGGCTCTTCAGCCACCGGTGCGGGTGCCTCGGTTTCTTCTACATTGGATTCTTCGGGGATTTGATCCACTTCAGGATTTTGGGTATCAACCGTTGTCTTCGACGTCGTGTCTTCACCTTTGCTCAGTTCTTCAGCACTGATCTCGGTGATGTTTTCGTTTTGATCATGGGTTAGCATGATTCCTCCTTAAACAAGGGAATTTGTTCGATACTTCTCGCGAAGTCCGTTTCCCTATTGATTTCTTTTATTCTGTTATAAACCTTGATTATCATTTCATCGGGGGTGGAAGCACCGGCTGTGAGGCCTACCGTTTGCACGCCCGCAAATCTCTCGGGATCCAGCTCAGCTTCGGTTTCGATATGCAGGCAGATCGTGAAAGTCTTACAGATAGAATGTAGTTGTCTGGTGTTGGAGCTGTTCTTTCCGCCGATCACTATCATCAGGTCTGCTCGGGAAGCCAGAGCACCGGAAGCCTGCTGACGCTCCGTGGTGGCAAGACAGATGGTGTTGAAAACCCGCAATTCCTTGCAGAGTGGAAGCAGTTTGGACGCCAGCTCCGTGAATGCCTCAGGCTTCTGTGTGGTCTGGCTGATCAGGCTCAATTTACTGAATTGCTTGCCGTTAAAATCTGTTTGCCCGGTAACCACCCGGCTCTGCTCATCTCCATAGGACAGCATGCCGATAACCTCGGGGTGGTCTTTATCCCCAAAGATAAAGACCGGATAGTTCTCTGCCACCATATTTGAGATCAGCTCATGAGTCCGGTTCACATAGGGACAGGTGGCATCGATCAGGATATTGCCGTTGGCCACAAGAGTTGCTTTCTCGGCTTTGGTGATCCCGTGCGAACGGATGATCACAATGCTGTCTTTCAGCTCGCTTGCCCTATCCGCGCTTTGAATTCCACCGGCTTTGAGCTCTGCCACGATCTGGGGATTGTGGATCAATTCACCCAAAGTGTAAATGGCTTTGCCGCTGTTTGCCAGCCAGGCTTCCTCTGCCATTTTGATTGCCCGCTTTACTCCGAAACAAAAACCTGAAAACTGCGCCCGGAATATCTTCATTGCCGCTCCACGCGCTGTTTGATATGCTGACGCAGGATCGCAACCTGCTCATCTAAGCTGAGGTGGGATGTATCGATCAAAATGGAATCAGGGGCGGGTTTGAGCGGAGCGACTTTCCTGTTAGTGTCATTCTCGTCCCGGGTACGGAGCTCCGAGAGCACGATTTCAATATCTGCTTCAATGCCCTTGTCCTGCAGCTCTTTAAAGCGGCGTTTGGCACGCTCACAGACGTCCGCGATCATAAAAAACTTCACTTCCGCCTGTGGGAAAACCACTGTGCCAATATCCCTGCCATCCATCACCACACCGCCTTCCAGGGCCATTTGACGCTGCAATTCCACCATTCTGTCCCGGACTATCGGGATGGCAGAAATATCTGAAGCCAACCGGGAGATCTCTTCGCTACGGATTGCTTCAGAGACGTCTTCCCCGTTCAGAATCACTTTGTTGCCGGCTTCGGATTGCTCCAGACGGATGTCTGTCAGAGACAGCATATGCAGAATTTCAGTGGTATTATATATATCCAATTGAGCCCGGATGGCAGCCAGGGCACAAGCCCGGTACATGGCTCCGGAATCAATGTAGACGTAGCCTAAACTGCGCGCGAGACGACGTGCAGTACTGCTTTTTCCGGAAGCAGCCGGACCATCAATGGCTACGATAATCTTCTTCATAATAATACTATGGTGTTCCATGCTACATTTCTGGAGACGCCTATCCAGTCAACAGTTTTTTTGAAGCCTGATCCTACTCAGGTTTCAGCTGTCGCAGCATCAGATTTTGGATCGCGGTTTGGGGAGAGACTTCTTCGTAGAGAATCCGGTAAACCTGATCCACGATGGGCATTTCAACGCCCAGGGAATGGGCAAGCTCGTGGACGGATTTGGTGGTGGCGACTCCCTCGGCAACCATTTGCATGGAGGAGATCAGCTCAGCTAATCTGCGCCCTTTGCCTATCTCAAAGCCTACGTAGCGGTTACGGCTGTGTTCACTGGTGGCTGTAGTGATCAGATCTCCGATTCCGGAGAGACCCAAAAAAGTCTCTGCCTTGGCTCCCATAGCCACGCCCAGCCTTTGTATTTCCACGATTCCCCGGGTGAGCAGGGCTCCGATGGTGTTATCTCCAAAGCCAAGCCCTTTCACCATTCCGGCTGCGATCGCGATGATATTCTTGACCGCGCCTCCGATCTCGACCCCGATCAGGTCATGCGAGCGGTAGGCCCGAAAATACTGGTTGCTAAAGACTTCCTGCAGCCACTGCAGTATCTCTTCGTCGTCTCCCGCGATTACGACCGTAGTCGGGATCCCCCGGGAAACTTCCTCCGCGTGGGAGGGTCCGGAGAGGGCATAAATCTTATCGTGTAGCTCATGGGAAAGAACTTGCTTCAAGACCTCTGTGAGCAGCAATCCGCTCTTTAGTTCCACTCCTTTCGACACGATCAGAAAAGCCTGGCAAGCCTGATACAGCCGGCTCCGCAGTTCGCTTGGAACCGAGAGCAGAGTGGAGCGGATAAATTGGGAAGGGGTGGAGATCACGATGATCTCAGGGGCGAAATCTGCCAGGGCAGACCAATCCCCGGTAAAAAGCACAGAATCAGGAAGGATGACTCCGGGCAAGAGCGCGGGATTGGAGCGGGTCTGTTGCAGACTGGAGAGAAAATCCGGATTGAATTCCCAGACGCAGACCTGATTTCCCTTTCTAGCCAGCAGATCGGCCAGAGCCAAGCCCCAGCCTCCTCCTCCGATGATGCCGATCCGGATGCCGGTTGAGGGCAACATATTGCTATTTGAGATCAGAAAAATCTATTTTGGGCAGGCAGATGGGACCGTCGTCATCATCATCGAGGTCGTCATCATCATCCGGTTCTTCGGTCATCCAGTCCGGACAGAAGAGCTGATCTTCCTCATAATCCCAACCATCAACGTTTTCGAGACCAAAGCGGGTGAGCAGATCCTCTTCCCAAAAGGAATAATAGACCGTGCCTTCATTCACGCCCCAGACCAGAACTGGTGATTTAAAGTGGCGCAGCTCGATCTTATGGTTCTCGACGAGGTCGAGAAATTCTTTAATCTTCTTTATCTCAGTAACTTGCTTAAATTGCATGATACATCTCCTAAAACATATATTTCACCGCGGCTGAGAGCCGGTTCTCAGAGAACTCTTTGGCTCTGCGCACTGCCGCGGAAGGTGAATCTATGTTTCTAAAGACGTGACTGTAGTCAAGATTTATATTCCAATTTTTGTTCAGCTTAAAATCCAGAGAAGCGGTAGTGGTGTAAATCTGGTCGATCCTTCCGCCATACCAATCATCCAAACCCTGAAAAAAACGTTCTTCATAGCTGAGTTCCAGCGCCGGCTGCCAGACTGGTCCCTTTGGTTTGGCATCATCCAGCAGCATCTTGCGGATACGGATCAGACCGCTGTATTTGTTGCTTTCATAGGAAGCGTCATCATGCTGGAAACCCTGATCAGTTCTGTTATCCAAGACGCGAAAGTAATAATCTGCCTGCAGAGTGAAGACCGGGAAATTGTGCCTGATCCCCAGGCCCCATGTGGTGGCATCAGCGTCAAACTCCGTGAAATACTGGTTGTAGAGATAGTTCTCGTATCTGCCGCTAAAGCGAATTGTGGTGTTTTTCAAAGGCTTGAGATTGAGATCTGCCCTGATCAGATCGCGTTCATAGCTGTACTGCTCGGAATCTCCGTTGCCGTCGCTATCGGAATAATTGCGCACGTAGGTATCAGGATAGTAGCCATAAAGAGCAGTGAAATTCCAATAATGACGATCCACCCGCATCCGGAGCAAGGCGTCACGTTTGGATTTCTCCTGATTCTTGACATATTGGGTAAAGGTGGCTGAGACCGAAGGCGTGAAAGTCCACCATTTATAGGAGATCGGATAGGCCAGATCGACGTTTGCTTTAAGGCTCAGGTCGTCTGTTGTTTCGGCAAAATCCAAGGCTGGATCATGTTCATCGAATCTGTCCAGATCATTTTCCGAGAGCTGAAAGACGTTGTCTGAATAAGCTGACCCCAGGGTCACGCTGCCTTCGAACTGAGCCGTAAGCTTTGCGGCAAAGGCCATGAACAACAACGCGAGGCTGAGAATGATGGGTCTGAATGGTTTGGCAGTACCCCGGACCATACGACGGGCAGGTTTTAGCTTGGGAGTGGGATCCTCGCTATACTGCTCGGTATCTTCCCTGGATTCGTTCTCATTATCCGGGAATTTGACCTTGACTTCAGGGTTGTTTTCGGGTATTGGCATGGTAACTCCCTTAGTTCTTGAGGATAAGAGGACGCGCGAAGAAGAGGTGATTGCTTTTAGCCCTCAGTTCGTATTCCCCGTTTCCGTTATCCAGATTGATCTTTTTAGAAACAGAGAGGCTGGAGATGCCCGGTGCTTTATATTGAGTGGTTCTTTTAAGTGAAAACTCGTGCGTCTGAACCAAAACTCCGTTATGATAGAGTTCAAAAGCAGGAATGCTGCGATCCAGCAGCCGAACCCGGAGATAGGCTATCCCCTTACGGTTGTTGTTGATGGTGAAGCGCAGAGACTGTTTGCCGTTAAAACTGTAATAATCGCTCACAGTGGAATTGTGCGAGATCTGAATCGCTCCCGCATGCTCGGTGATCAGCATGTTTGGCTGTTTGGTTTTGGGCTTGGGTTTGGGAGCGGGAGTGTAGAACGGGCGCAGATAGATACTGCGGCTGTAACAGAGAACTTCGATGCTTTCTATCCCGGAGGGAATAGGGATAGAGAGCGGTTGATAGAGATAGAATCCTTCCAGTCTGCTATCCGGAACCAGGTCATAAGTCTTGCTGGATTTGCCTATGGTGATGATAACCTGAGGACGGCGCAAAGCTTCTATGGCAAAGGATCTGAGCTCAACTGTCTTGATGCCCTTGCAGTTGATCGTCATCGATTTCTCGGGTAGAGACCGGTAGTAATAGAAGTTTCCTTTTTCGGTCTTAAGCAATCTGCGGCTGCCGGGGTTGTTAAAGGTGAGGGTTTTGGGTTTCCCCTGCGCTGCCAGACCGAGGGCCAGAAGCAGCAGGGAAGCAAGAATGATCAGTTTTTTATGCATTTATAATATACTCCACTTTATAACTCTTCATCGGGATCGACGATATTAGCCATGAATCTGCGGTCGTGCCGGTCAAAAATGATCACTATGATCACCGCTATCACGAGCAGTAGCAAACAGACAGCGCTGATCCAGACGTTGTGCACTCTGCTGCTGAAGACCTTGCCCTCTCCTGCTTTTGGCATCTGAGTAAGCTCGGACGGAAGGTCATATTTCTTGGTCCAGCGCAGCACTCTGCGGAAATTCAAGACGGGAACATTGTTCTTGGCCATCAGCATAGCCACGCCTTCAGTCTCATAATTGCGTTCTGCCAGCTTGTGGTTTATTCCTTCCGGAATCAGCTTGGCGTTTGGCTCGCTGCCAACGTTTGCCAGCCCGGCTCCGATATTGACAAAGGCTTTGAATCTGGTGTTTTCAGGAAGGTAGTCCTGATAGGCAGCCATTCTGGTCTCGATATTGCTTTTGAGGTCTGAGCCGATGATCTGGGGAACAACGTTGCGCTGCATGGCTTCCTGCAGGCTTTTGATCCCGTTGTCAGAAAGTCCGATCCCGAGATCTTCCTTACCACCCAAAGACGCATAGCTGCTGCTGAAATCGATCAGCTTCTTGCGGCGCAGGCTTGCTTCCATATCAAGCCAGGTCATCATTTCTTTATTCGCTCCATACGAAGCGGATGAAACTGCCGTGATGATCACCGGCTTGAGCCGCATGGTTTTGATCGCGGCATAGAGCGCAAGATTGACCGCAGGATTTGAACCCGTGCTGCCTACTGCAATGTAGTCACCGGGATTCAACCTGAGTTTGGTAAATTCTTCCACAAAGACTGCAGCCAGATTGGGGTTGATGGCTGCTTGTTTTTCCGAGAGCAGACCTTTATCAGTGGTGATAGAGCTCACTCTGGTTCCGATCAAACCTGATTTCAGGGGGTCATCGATAGGATCGATCTCAATTCCTCTGCTGACGATTTCGGTTTTGAGGCTATCCATGAAGGTCTTCATCAATATGGAGGCACTGACCTTGGTGTCATAATTTTCGGTTTTGACTATGATATAGCTGCTCTGAGCTATTGCAAACAGGATCAAACTGACAAAGAACAGGATCGTGAGCGACCAGCCTGATTTTAGCGAGGGCCTGAACATTTATACCTCCCCTTTGAAGATCACCATCAACAGCAAACGAACCACTACCGCGGCGACAGTCATAGTACTGATCGTCTTCATAAATCCCTGGCGTTCAAACCAGTTGGCTATCAAACCGGGAACGATATAACCTATAGATTGCATCTGAAGAACGTATATTGTCACGTTTTGGAAGACAAGATTGCGAGTCAGCCAGCCCAGGATGAACCCGATCAGAATACTCAGCACCATCCGGCGTTTTCCAAACAGCAGAGTAAAATTGCCAATAATACGGATGATCCCCCAGGTCATCAGACTCACGAGAAGAGTGCCCAGAATTTGCATGGGTTTATCCAGATACATGGCAATGTAGCCGGGAACAACGATTCCTCCGGCAGATGCTCCCAAGAGCTCACTAAAGATCAAACTGATGATAACGCCGATTCCGACTGCGGCTTGAACTATTGCTTCAACCACGCTCCGCTCCTTGTTTTATTCCTTTATTGAAAGCTAACATTTTATGTTTGAAGTGAGCCACGATCTGGGCTCCGTATTTGATTCTGCCTGCTATGTTGCCGATTCCCAGGACGTGGGATTCACCCGGCGTGAGTTCCAGCACTTTCTGATAGATCTTCTCTGTGAGTGGCTCGCCCATGGGGATGACCTTGGCTCTGGGAATACCTATCCTGAGGGCATAAGCTTCCACTTTATCGGGAATCTCACCGGTTAGAATCACATGCGTAAACTCAATCTCCTTGATCGCGTCGATCAGCTGTTCAGAGCGGAAAAGCCGATCTGATCTGCTGTTTAGGATGATGATCTTGCCGACGTTCTTGAGATGTCCGGTCACCATTTCTATCACTCGGGCAGTGGATTTGGGATCGTTGGCTGCAAAGACATTATAAAAATGAATCGTCTTCTGCCCGTCGTGGATAATGTATTTCTTCAGCGCGCCAGGATCCGGATGAGCGTGCTGCATACCTTTGAGGGCAACGTCCCGGGGGACACCCGCTTCCGCGCAAACTGCCAGTGCCAGCTGTACGTTTTCGGCATGCTCGATATAGGTAAAATGAGATAATTCCTCAGTGGTCACGTCCACCGGGCGAATCTTGTGGATTTTGGTGTGACGTTTATCAGCCACGTGTTTAAGAAGGTTAAAGTGTTCGTTTTCTGCAGTATAGCAAACTCCATGCTGGGGTATGGTGTTGGAGAGGCACATGGCAACGCTCTGCTCGGTGGAGCCCATAAGATCCAAATGATCCGGACGGCAATTAGTGATCACGGAAATGGTCGATTTGACAAACTTACGCTCGGTGATCCATTGGTATACGGGGTTGACAGCCATGCATTCAACCACAATGGCATCCGGCTTGTGATCCAGGGCATGCCGGAAAATATACTTTTGCTCGATTATATTCGCGCCCATCAGCCTGATGATGGCAGCCTCCCTGCCATCCGGCAACACCACCCGGGGCAGCGTTCCCGTAATTTTGGCAACAGTGGTCTTCCCACCGGCTCTGAGACCGGCTGCGATCAAACGGGTGACGCTGGATTTCCCGCGCGTGCCATTGACGTGAATGCGAATCGGGATCGCTTTCACGTTTCTGCTGTGCCGCAGGTATTCCAAGGTCCAATTTAAGATCAAGATCAGGGTCGCAAGTATTAATACAGTCATTTAATCCTCAATCCGGATGTGAACGCTTTTCATCTTCCGGAAACCAAATGGAGCTTCCGTTAGACCGACAAAAGCCCTTACAGCCTTGTCTGGCATTCCATTCACATCTAAAAAGCAATATCCATTCCAGAATCTTGTTTTTAGAGGTAAAAAGAGATTATTCATCCAATGGGAATGAGAATATTTTGCTCACGGGCAATTCAGACAGTAAAACGCTTGACGAAAATTCTCCGGCAATTTTGTTTAGCATCATATGAAGAAGCTCAATCTCTTTATCATTCTGGTTTGTGTTCTCGCTTTCTGCGAAGCTGGAACCAGCCCGAAGCTCAGGGAACTGGATAGCCTCCTGGCTCAGGCAGAAAAGGGCTTGAATTCTGATTCCGGGCAGTCTGTTCAAGCCGCAGCAAGAGCTTTATTGATGGCTCAGGACTTGAAGCTGCCTTCTTCTGAAGCCCGGGCTCGTCTGATCCTTGCCAGATCATACCATAAGGCCGGAGTCTATGATCAGGCTCTGGCAGGGGCACAGGCTGCCCTGAGAGGATTTGAACAAGCTGATGATCAGAGGGGAATTGCCGACAGTTATGAACTGATGGGCAACATCTATTGGAAGCTGAAAGCCGGAGATAAGGTTGGAAAATATTATCAATTGTGCCTTGATATTCGCAGAAAATATGGCAAGCCGGATCAAATCGCGGACGCCCTGAACAATATCGGGATCTACAACCTGCATTATCTGAACCGGCCTGACCTTGCTCTTCGGCATTATCAGGAC